>DUKC01000111.1 GCA_013329495.1 Thermoplasmata archaeon | reverse complement strand
GCCCTTTCAAGCGGATTAAAAGAAATTTTATGCCGGGATCTGAATAAGAATACTCCCCTTGCTCATATTTCAAAGTATAGCCAAGCTGAAAAAAAATTAAAAATAAATGCCCTCGAGCCACTCCGTAAATTCAGCAATGAATTAAATATATGGCTAAGTGTTCCCATAAATGATCTTACAAAAAGACTTTTAAAATACCATCAGCCCAGAAACAACTTTAAAGGAGGAAGATGTAAAAAGGAATTTATAAGAATACCAATTCCAACTGCTATCGAATTGTATAATAAAAAAGTTATAGAGGATAAAGATATTCAAAACGCTTTTATTTCTTCATATGGCGGGAAAGGTAAGATACCGGTTATTTATGAACTAAACAAAGATTTTGCAAGAATTTTAGGTGCTTATGCTGCCGAGGGATCGCTCCATATTAGAAAAAGGAAAGGGATATCAAAAGAAGGGGCACACATTTTTGCTTGTGGTCATGATATCCAATCTCTAGAAGAATTGAAAAAGATTTTAGCCAGAATATTTAGAAGAAATTTTAATGTAACTTGTAGCGGGGTTGATAAGAATGGCAGAAACTTCAGGATAAAAAGTAATTCAGCCGTAGCCTATCTTTTTAAATTTGTCCTTGATGTTGGTCAAGGCTCCCAAGGGAAAGAAGTGAGCCCTTACATTTTGTCTTCCTCTAAGAGCATTCAAAGAGCATTCTTCGATGAATATACTAAAGGAGAGGGATATTGTGACAAAAGGCGGAGAGTGAATCCGCTTTTGGAGTGCACAACCAAAAGCAAGAAGCTTGCAGAAGGACTTTCCCTCATGGCAATTAATCTAAATTGTGGCCTTCCTTCAATTCGCTTTAGAAAAGAAAATTCTTCTTATCAGCTCAGGTTTGTGCAATACGACCTAAATTCTGTAAAGTATAGAGATCTTTCTGGCCTTTTACCCAAAGAGATTAAAGAAGTTAAACCAACAGATGGATATGTCTACGATGTTGGAGTTGAAGGAAATAATAATTTTGTATGCGC
This sequence comes from Thermoplasmata archaeon, assembly GCA_013329495.1. Classification (GTDB taxonomy): domain Archaea; phylum Thermoplasmatota; class E2; order UBA9212; family UBA9212; genus UBA9212; species UBA9212 sp9212u. The sequence continues at coordinate 7,200 of DUKC01000111.1, read as the reverse complement.
AAAAGGTTTAATCCTTGCTCACAATACCGATGGAATTTATGTCGGTTGTTCTAGGTCTGCCAATAATTTGCCTGCTTTTGCGAGATGCTTGGACATTAAGTCAAGCCCCTCCGATAAATTTTGGTTATCTGAACCCTCTAAAGCAAATGAAATCATCGAACAATGCAACGAAAAGTGGAGGAGAGAGCTGAATTATCCTGGATTTGGGTTGGAGAGCGAAGCTCATGATGCGATGATATTTGTAAAACACAAGAACTATCTGATTTTTGATGAGGAAGACGGAAAGTTTTCCATGTCAACTAAAGGAAACAATTTCAAGGGTTCAGATAAGCCAAACATTGCGAGGAAAGCCCTCGAAAAGATAATGAAAAAAGTATTGAAAGAAAATTTGCAATGGGAGGATGAAGCAAGCGCAAGAGAATCAGTAAAACAGTCCATCAGAAGGATTACAAGGCAATTAATTTCTGAATTGGATTTCTCCGATTTGGATATTGAGGATCTTACTCTAGTTCAGTCTGTTCAACCCTCACGCAGATACAAGCCAAACCCAAATGGTTCAATCTCTGTGTTTGGAGCGAGAGCGAATGCTCTGGAGCGGGTGATTGGTACCCCAATCAAAACGGCTACCAAATTCAAATTCGTTGTGACTAAAAAGCCTCTTCCGGGCATAACTCATCCAACCAAGAGCGGGGTTAAGCCAATAGATTACATGTATCCAATTGATCACTTGGAGGACCGGTCTGAGATCGACCTCCGATGGTACAAGGAAATGGTCGAAAACTTTATTAAAGGCGCTTTCGGCTTAGAGGGAGTGAACAGGGGGGTCCAAAGGGGATTAGCGGACTGGATGTAAGATGAAAAGATTTGTTCCAATTGGTGAAGTGCTTGAAGGAAAACACACAGACAAAGATATCCGCATTAGAGGCTGGATATACAGAGCCAGATCATCGGGCAAGATAGTGTTTGACCTGATTAGAGACAGAAGCGGAATAATTCAAGTCGTGGCCTCAAAAGAGAAGGTGCCTAAAAAAGACTTTGGGGATGCAAAGAGAGCGTCGGTAGAATCATCTGTTGAGATAAGAGGCGTGATAAAACAAGACCCACGTGCTCCCGGAGGATATGAACTGAAATCCAAAGAATTTAGAGTTGTTCATTTCTCAGAGCCATTCCCAATAACGAAAGATAAATCCATCGATTTTTTGCTCGAGCAGAGGCATCTGTGGGTCAGATCAAGAGAGCTGGCTGCGATAATGAGCATGAAGGCTAAGCTGCTAAGAATCTTTAGAGAATGGTTTGATTCCAATGACTTTTTGGAGGTGACACCGCCAATAATTACCACATCGACTGCGGAAGGAGGAGCAACTGCGTTTGGACTGGATTATTTTGGCCAAAAGGCATACCTATCGCAAACAGCGCAGATGTATCTGGAAGCTCTAATTTTCTCGAGTGAAAGAGTTTGGACAATAACTCCTTCGTTCAGAGCGGAAAAATCCAGAACAAGAAAGCATTTGATAGAGTATATGCACCTAGAGGTTGAGATGGCGTGGGTGGACCATGATGAAAACATGAGGATACAAGAAGAACTGGTTGCTTACGCAGCAAACCAAATTGCGAGCAGATGCGAAAGGGAATTTGCGGAGTTAGGGGTTGATCCATCAAATCTTAAGAAGATATCAACACCGTTTAAAAGGATAGAATACACTGATGCAATTGAGATAATTAGGTCAAATGGTGTGAACACCAGATGGGGAGAAGACTTTGGAGCCCCTCATGAAAAAGTTTTGCTTGATAAATTCAACGAACCCATCTTTGTTATGAACTTCCCGAAGGAATGCAAGGCTTTTTACATGAAAGAAAATCCAAAAGATCCGAGAACATATCTATGCGATGATCTATTGGTTCCAAACGGGGGAGAAATTATTGGAGCAAGCGAGAGAGAAACCGATGTCAACAAACTGATTGAAAGATTAAAAGTCCTGGGTATTAAGGATCCTGAATCTCCAGAGAGCGGCTACAAATGGTATCTGGATTTAAGGAGATATGGTTCTGTTCCTCATTCTGGATTTGGATTGGGAGTGGAGAGATTCTTGTTGTGGGTTACAGAGCAAGAGCACATAAGAGATATGCAGCCCTTTCCAAGAACCCCGTCTAGAGCTTATCCTTAAACCATTTTAACCAAAATTCAGTTCTCTCTGGGCTCTTCGTCCGGCGGTGTAACAAGGAGGCTATGCTGCTTATTTTTTAAACTTATCAAAACAAACTATCTCATTCAAAGATTTTCGATCTTTCGCTCTAATTCCTAAAGGTCGGATTGGATACCCAAGCGGCATCAGTTCTATAACCCTATACCTCTCAGGAATTTTCAGAGCTTCCTTAGCCGCAGTCTGATCAAATGCTCCAATCCAACAGGTTCCAAGACCTTCTTCGGTTGCAGCCAAAGTTATGTGATCCATGGCTATGACCACGTCTATCCATGAAGGAATGCCAGAAGATAAAATGTGTTCTGGTTCGGTGGCTACACCAACTATTACCACAGGGGCTTCTCCAACAAAAAATTGATAATTAGCAGCTTTTGCTAATTCCTTTTTGGTTTTTTTGTCTTTAACAACCACAAATTTCCGATCTTGCATATTATGGGCCGAAGGTGCTAACCTTGCAGCATTTAAAACCCTTTCCAGCTTCTCTACGGGTATTGGCTTATTCTCATATTCTCTTGTGGACCTTCTTCTCTTGATTGCTTCTTCTACGTTCATTTTTACAAATTGTTTAAGGTTCAATTTGTTTATAATGCTTTTTCCTATATACAATCTAATCGTGCACCGCTTGAATCGAAGATTTTCAATTTCGACGAAAAAAGCGACTCAATCATGATTTCTTGTCTAAGTTATTTTCAAAATAAACCTAAAACGATTCTAAGGGAAGAGAAGGTTTTTTATCTTAAAGGGGTATACAATATACAGTCGGGGTGGCTCAGCAGGTTAGAGCGTCGGACTCATAGAGCAAAGCTCTGAGGATTCGTTTTGCTGGGCTGACTTGGGAAATCCGAAGGTCGTGGGTTCAATTCCCACCCCCGACATTAAACTACAGGTTTAAAGCAACCCCGCCATAAAATGGAGGGGAATGACGGGTCAAAATTTCTAAAAATTTCCAATACTATTATGAATTTGTGTACCTAGGTCGCGCGTTTCAAACGGACTATAACAAATTATTTAACTGTAAAGTGACATGAGAGGATAAGGTGATTTAAATGGTAAGAGTGTCGCCCATTCTAATCTATAAACACATAAAGAAAGACCCGCAATTGAAGACTAGCTTTCATCTGTTGGAGAATGATGATGTTGTCCAATCTTTCTTAAAAATGACCAATGTGATGACAGTCAAACGATTGAACTATAATGATCACGGGATAACTCATTCAAAAATAACATCAGGCAGTGCATTAGAGATACTAGATATATTGATTGAGCGAGGCATCCCTTCGTCAGTGGTTGAAGATAAGCTGGGTTCTATGGATGATGCAAAACAAATCGTGCTTTTTGGGGCTTACCTGCATGATGTAGGAAATGCCATTCACAGATCGATGCACCATTTGAACGGATGCATAATAGCGAATCCAATATTGGATAGACTTTTACCTAAGATATACAGCAATACTAAAAAGCTGATAACAATAAAAGATGAAATTCTCCATTCTATCTTTTCCCACGATGAGAGTGTGCAGTCTTTAACAAAAGAATCAGGCATAATAAGTGTTGCAGATGGAACCGATATGGCAGAAGGAAGAGCAAGAATGCCTTATAAGGCGGGAAAGGTGGACATTCATTCCATTTCGGCCCTTTCAATAAAATCAGTTGAAATATCGAGAGGAGATGAAGGCGAAAAACCAGTCCAAATTAATGTGAATATGGGAAATCCCGCTGGAGTTTTTCAAATAGAAGAAGTGCTAAACAAGAAGATTGCTACTTCTGGGATTCAGGAATTTATAAAAGTTGTTGCTTTACAAGATGAGAGAGAGGTGAAGGGGTATTGAAGACTTATTTGCGCTTCTTGACCCACTCTTCCATTTCATGCTTAAACACTTCTCCCATTCCCCATGAATCTGCAAGCTCGATCGCTCTCTTTGAGTATTCTTTGAAGTATTTTTTGCTTTCCTCAATTTTTTCTTCGGACTGTGAAAGGGCGATGGTATAAAATTCTAAACTTTCTATCACAGAGTTTAATTTTTTCTTTAGTTTTTCAACACCTCTTATGTTAGATCTGGTATCGATTCTAACTGAAAAATGACCCTGTATAACCCTATCAAGCAATTTTCCCGTGGAGCTGGCAGAATTTTTAATTTCGTCTTCCCTCTCTTTTGACCTCAATCTCTCATCTTTTAAGATTTTTAAAAGGTCATCAATCCCCTTCACTAGGGTTTGGTATTGTCTGCCTAACTTTTCAGATTCAAATTCCACAGCCAAATCTCCTTGCCTAACTTTATTTAGAATCTTTTCAAGACTCGAAACAACGCTATTGAACTCTTTCTCATTGTCAACAATCTTTTTTTTCTTTTCGAATAAAGAGTGAGTTAGAAGATTAATATTTTCGCCAAGATTTTGAATGTCTTTTGGCAGAGATCCAATTTCTAGTTTACTCTCGGAGCCTCTTATAACCTCCGAGAGATGTTTTTCAAGCAAACGCACGACTTCTTTATTCATGTACCTCCATAAAGATTATTTCTTATAGTCGCTCCTTTTTTCTTCGTTGTCTGGGTTTATGCTTTTTGACCCACTCTTCCATTTCATGCTTAAACACTTCTCCCATTCCCCATGAATCTGCAAGTTCGATCGCTCTCTTTGAGTATTCTTTGAAGTATTTTTTGTCAATGGTAGTCTCTCTTAACTCCTCCTCCTTTTTCCTGAATTCTGTTATATCTCTTCCATAGAACACGCTTCCTATCCATCTTCCTCTTGCATCCTTGAGCGGTCTTTCGGTTGCGGAAACGATTATTTCCCGCCCATCTTTACACATAAGGGGTATATCAAAGGGGGGTACTATCTTACCTTGTGCCAGCAATTTTCTATCGTACACCGTAGCATCTAGAGTTTCTTGCGTGACGCACGGCTGCTCTTCGGTTATTTTACCCTGGAGTTCCTCTTGCTTGAAACCAGTTATTTCCTCCCACGCTGGATTAACCATTAACCATCTGTTCTCCTTGTCCAGCAGAATGATCAGGTCCAATGCGTTGTTCACTATCGTTTCTTCTCGTATCTTCGTGTTTCTGAGTTCTTCTTCGTGTTTACGCAACTCGGTTATGTCTTTGGCAACAAAAACTCTGCCTATGCTGTTTCCTCTAGCATCCTTCAGTAATTTTTCTGAGACGGACAAGATAATTTTCTTGCCATTTTTTGTCCTCCATGGAATATCTAATCCTTGCACAACTTCTCCTTTGTAAACTTTTTCCCACATTTGTTTATTTAGCTCAATGCTCTCTGGCAAACCCTTGTAAACAGGTTGTTCTATCGTCTTTTTTCCAAGAACTTCCTTGATCGTGTAACTCGTGAGTCTCTCAAAAGAAGGACTTACCTCAATCCAATGGCCTTCATTATCGGTTACTACTAATATGTCAGGTAAGTTGTTTAGGATCTGCTGTAAGAACGTTCGATTTTCTTCAACTTTGCCTTTTGCCTTATTTAGTTCGTTTATGTTCTTTTGAAGATTGGCGACCATTTCGTTGATGTCTGTTCCTATCGTCTTATATTTCCCAGCCAGCTTGTCTGTGTCGACCCTTGCATGCAAATCTCTCTTTTCGACAATTTTATTCAGGGTATCTCCACAGAGAGCCAATGTGCTGGAAAGTTCCGCTTCCGCTCGATGAATGCTTTCTATCTTGTCTTGAAGATTTTCTACCGTGAGGTTTATGCTCTTTCCAACTGACCTAAACTCTTCAATTGAGGAGCTTATATCAATCCTAGCAGACAAATCTCCTTGGATTATCTTAGAGCTTATTTCTGAAAGATTTGTGAAAGGCTTAGCGATCACACCCGACCCGAACAGAGAAGCTATGACACTTCCAACGATTGCAAACGCTATGAGTATTATCGTTATAATTCCTAGCTCTTGCGTGGGTAGCAAAAATTCGTCTAGGACAACATTAGTAGAGATAACTAAGTCAAGAGACTTAGAATAGTCTCCCACTGTGAGTTTTTTGTAAGATTTTGCTTCGCCGGGATTCCACCATTCGTACTCAAAAGATATTCTGCCTTTTGTTCTAGACTTGTTTAGGCGCTCATCGGTCTCAACAAGTATAGGATCAGTAGCTTTTTGGCCTTCTCTGGAAGGATGGATGGCATAGGTCAGATTGCAATACCATGCTGACATGTATCCCTTTTCTCCCTTGCCCAAGCCTTTACTTAGGTCTCTAGTACCCTCGTCTCGCTTGGGACCGTCAACTAGTGTTGCAATCTCATCAATAGCTTCTTCTCTGCTAAGCTCATTCCGCTGAACTTTTTTCCCATAAAAGTCGCAGAGTTCTAAGTAGAAATCCAGGCGCTCTTCCAGATCTTTTTTACTTACGTTGTACACAATGTCACAACTTTTGTGGTAGGTAAAAAAACCTGCAATCATAACGGGGATTACCGCAAATAACACCAACACCAACATAATCAAGTTTCTTAGTTTCATTGAATTACCTCCCTTACTGAAGGACCTTTATTTATGGCGGTAATTGTCTCATTACGAGTTTGCTCTTCCTTTGCTTCGTCTTCATTTCTCTCGATCATTTTATTAACTCCTCTTAGCCCAAAACTATGAGTTTGCTCTTGACTTCATCCAAGACAAGTGAAAGATCTGAAAAAGGTTTTGTTTTGATAAACACCACCTTATTGCCCAGTGGAATAAGCGCGAACGCACCGTGAGCTGCTTTAACAATAATCTCAGAAAGTTCACCACAACCAATCTTTGCGGTGATTCGTCCTGCAACACCAGCAAGAGCGGCTATCGGTGCAACCGTGATTCTATCAAGCGGTCCAGCTATGCCCAACACTCCCCCGTTATTGGCTAAAACTGCTGCACAATCCACACTGTTGATCTTCAACAACTCTTCGCAGACGAGTTCTTCCTCAGGCATACAGTATATATAAAGGGGTGAATCGTTTTTAATGCTTTTTATTTTTAGAGACTGTCTGACAAACATTGGGGCGATTAAAGCTTTGCCGTTTC
>DUKC01000064.1:3913-4161 GCA_013329495.1 Thermoplasmata archaeon | reverse complement strand
ACCTTCTGAAGGATTTCCCTTTCTATCCAAAGAGGAAAAAGAAATAGGGATAGGCATCAACTCAAGTTTTGGCGGAGAAAAAAGAGGAGTGATATTTGTGCTGCTTCCCATCGAAGAGGCAAAGAAACTGCTCGGATTCGTTTTTGATAGAGAGATAAAAGAATTAGGCGAGATGGAGGAGTCCGCATTGTTGGAGATAGCAAATATTCTTTCTGGAGCGATAATTGGTTCAATAGCTAACTTTGCAG
>DUKC01000064.1:0-3849 GCA_013329495.1 Thermoplasmata archaeon | reverse complement strand
ATGGATTTTTTTCACAGCAGTAAACATTAGAATAGCGATAGAAAAAATTTCGATCTTGCTCACTCTGTTCCCATTCTTTGACCTGGTCGGAGAAGTGTTAAAAAAGATGAAGGAGAAATAGCCTCGGCTGAAGAGCGACCAGCAAAAAGGGGCTGCTGTTGGCTAAGAAAGTTTTTTCCAAAGAGGTGGTTTCTGTGGCAAAACCTTTGTGCAAAAAGCAAGGGGCTCGATTTTTTCTTTGGCTGAGAATCAACTAAAAAATGAGAATTTAAAAGCTTTTATAGACCAAAACCTTTTCTAATTTATGACTTTCTTGGACTGGCTGCAGGCAGATTTTGGCGGAGTTCAGATAGGCGCTCTCTTTGCTTACTTCTGTTTGCTCTCTTTACTTTTGCTTCTGGGAAAGCTTTTGAGGGTGAAGATTAAGCTATTCCAAAAGATTTTGTTGCCTGCGTCTGTGATCGGAGGCTTCATAGGTCTGATACTCGGCCCTTTTGTGTTGGGCGAGCTCCTAACCTCGGCTTGGCCTGCCAGCATAGCAATGGGAAATTTTGTTGCCGTTCTCGGAAAGATAAGAGTTGGATTCTACTCACTGCCGGCCAGGCTTATAGATATCGTTTTTGCGACCATGTTTCTCGGAATGATGATCCCGAATGCCAGACAGATATGGAAAAGTAGCGGTCCCCAGATAAGCTATGCAATGGTGGTTGGGGGGCCCATGCAATACGTTATCGCTTCCATTTTAACTATGGGGCTCCTTATCCCTCTTTTCGGCGTGGACCCGACCTTTGCCACCTTGCTGGAGATAGGCTTTTGCGGTGGACACGGCACTGCTGGGGGTCTTCAGCCTCTTTTCTCTGAGGGGATTCCTGAGGTGGGATGGAGTTTTCCGGCGGGTGCGGATCTTGCGTTTACCGCCGCAACAGTAGGAATCCTAACAGCGATGACTGTGGGCATTATTATGGTGAACATGGGAGTTAGAAAGGGATACTGTCGATACTTGGAGAAACCTGAAGAGTTGTCAGATGAGATCAGAGTGGGCATAATACCACCCCAAAAGAGCTATTCTATGGGCAAGGTAACCGTCGCTAGGGAGTCTATAGAGCCCCTGGCTTTCCATCTGGCCATAGTTTTTGTCGCGATACTTATAGGGTATGGAATTCACTACTTAATCTCTACCATGGGCTATCTTTTGGCTGATTTTACAGGAAATGCACTCTGGAGAGTCGCTGACAAGCTCCCAACTTTCCCATTGGCAATGCTGGGTGGTGCCATCATTCAGCTTACACTAATGAAGACAAAAAAGACCGCCCTTGTAGACAGATCAACAATGGAAAGGATACAGGGTTTAGCCTTGGAATTTTTGCTGGTTTCTGCCATTGCTTCAATAAGCATTCCAGTCCTGATTCATTATCTAATCCCTTTTCTCCTATTAATGGCGGTTGGGATAACATACATAACTTGCATGACTTGGTTCGTGGCTCCAAGGCTGCTTCCTGATGCATGGTTTGAAAGAGGGATGGTTGAGTATGGAATGCAAACAGGAGTTACGGCGATGGGAATAATGCTACTGAGGATAATCGACCCCAAATTTAAGACGCCTGCTCTGGAAAGTTTTGCGTTTAAACAGTTGATTTACGAACCCTTCTTTGGTGGAGGTTTTGTGACTGCTCTGACTCCGATACTAGTAGTGGTATGGGGGTTGCCGTTGTTTGCAGGAGTGATGTTTTCTGTCACTGCCTTTTTCATTGGTGTGAGCTTCTTTTCAAAATGGTTTCACCCCCATCCGAAGCCTCACCGACAGTTCAAAGGATGATAGTGAATGCTGCTCGGCCCTTCTGATCAATCCTTTTCCTCTAAGTGTGCTCTTTTAACTCTATAAATTCCCCTGTCCCTTTTCCACTCCTTTGCCGCTTCATCTATTATCAGTCTCTTCTTGAAGTTTGGTCCGTCCGTGACAAGACTCTCGAATTCTCCGCCCTCTCCCACCATGCTTATGCCATATCGCTGAGAAATTTTCTTCAGTTCTTTGAAGCAATTGATATCGATTTCCCTTCCAAGCCATGATTTGTCAAGGCCGTAGGCGGAGCACCCCACCATCGAGATTTTAAAACCCGCATGAATCATTTCAAGCAGAAGCTTTTCTTGGTTCTTGTGCCACAGCGGAGCGAAGTGTTTTAGATTTAGTTGATAGGCAATCTGGTCCAGGCGAACGCGTTGATATTCGCTTGCCGTAGCTCCGCTCACTACACTTCCCACATCTATTGAAGAAAGAACTCTTTTAAGATCGATCAGCTCTCTCTCCTTTTTTCCTTCTGTCTCCCTTTTAATCAAGGGAATATCCAGGGCTTCCGCAATCTGGGAGATCAGGTGAAGGTTTGGATAATGAAACATCCATGAATCGGAAGCTTGTGGAAGGAGAGTTACTAAACATTTTATTTCCCAACCCCATTGCTGGACTATGTAGAGAGAATATGTGGAGTCTTTTCCACCCGTAAAGAGAGACGCTGCTTGCATTTTCTACCTTTCTATTCTGCTGTTAGATTGTTTTGCAAGGTGCTAAAAGTATTGACCTTTTTAATTCATTTGGTCAGTCACCCCCTCCAGAAGGGTTGAGGATTGCTTTTGGTTCATTTCTGCGACACGATAGAGACAACCGTGAGTTCAACAGTTCGTGAGGATAACAAACTAATGAACCCGGAGGATTCGAGGCCACAACCCTACAGAATGTGCTAAGCATTGGGGTTCTAGTAGATTTTAAGGCTTTATCAAAGGCACCTTGCTCTCGATTTCTTCGGCAATATCTTTCAACTCTTCCAAGTTTTTCGCGTATCTCAAGACCGAGGGACCAAGATCGTTTTTGAAACAAAAGGTTATGAATCTGGCCAAGTCCTTCTCTTCTCCTTCTTTCATACCCTCAAATTTCAAGGATTCGTCCACCTGAATGTCACTAGCGTAGAGTTTGTTATACGCCCTTACATAAAACGAAAGCATCTTCATTGATGCTCTGCCAATCATCCCTCCGATCTGCATGGTGAGTTTTACGATTCCTCTCTCGTACGCCGTCTTTGGTTTTGCTTCCTCAACTGAAGGAACCTTTTGCCTCAGTTCAATCCATAGAGGCAGGGATGCAAGAAGAGCGATGATTCCGGCCAAAAGGCCTGGAATAGCTTGAAATGGCTCGTAAGGCATGCCTGACATGAGGAACCACAGACTAACCTGGTCGAACACCCATAAGGTTGGTGTCCCGAGCAACAAAAAAGCTGAAAAGTAGACGAGATATCCGGACTCCATCTTAAATATCCTTAGAATGTAGGCCATCTCTAGATACGAAAGAAATGCAAAAAAGGCCCCCAAAGGAAAGGAGATCAGGTGCAAACCGAAGAAGGGATTTTCCAACCCTGAATAGTAGGTCTTTAGTCTGATAGACCCCATCCCAATCGCTCCAAGTATGCCCACCAAAAAGACTAGAAGAAAGGCGAGAGGAAGCACAACCTGAAATAATCGAGATGTTGCCCTTTCGGCACCTATCTCTTCTCTGAGCTTTAGCAAGAAAAAATACATAAAAAATGTTCCAGCGATCAGAGGTAAATTAACCAATATATGGAATAAATAATTGATGTCCCATGTTGTAAACTCAAAAAAGGAGATGGCAAAAATGTAAAAGAGAATAAAGATGATGGCTATCAGAAAATAAGTCGAGGGAATGGTTTTTTTTGCTTCTCTTTCAATCCTCCTTGCTATAACCCACACTATAAGAAAGGGTATTAGATAAGCGCACAGAGTGCCAGCATACCAAAGCGCGTTGATCATTTGGGGAATAATAATTTCTCTGAATTTAAAGATTTG
>DUKC01000203.1 GCA_013329495.1 Thermoplasmata archaeon | reverse complement strand
CTGAGTCGGTCTCGAAAGCTTTCTCTGCCCCGATGAAACGCCCTCTTGCACCAGTTCCAGACGGTAACAACAATAGTGTTGAAAACCTTTGCCACAACCCGTTTGGGTATTCCCCTTTTTACCGCACCCACGATTAATTTGCGTTGTTCTAGAGAGGTTCTCATTTTTATCTCCTTTCTTCTTATTCCTTTTTATAGATAAGCACAAGTTAGTATTAAGTTAAGAAGGCGTAATCTTTAACCGCCATATTAAAAATTCGCCCAATTGCAAATTCTGGCTTTTGCAGAGAGATAAACGAAAGATTTCAAAGAGAAAGTAGATAATAAATCCGATCAAGAGATGTAAGGTCCTCTCTTTAGATTTTTATTTTAATAACGATTGATTTAACTAATCTAGGTTGCCATTGTAACAACTCAGCTTTCTAACTTTCGCAATTATTCTTTAAGCCTCTGCATTATAAGTTAAAGCTTTTCATCTTACTTATAGCACAAGTCAAGTTTCTTTCTGCTTTCGAGTACTCTTTGAGAAAAAACCTATCGCGATGCCCATCAACGAACCTGCAATCACATCGCTGGGATAGTGTAGACCCAAGTAAACTCTGCCAAGAGAGATTAAAAAGGCTGTTGCAATCAAAACGACAGATACGGTGAATCTTGTTTTGACTCCTTTGCACTTAATCGACAATCCAAACATCAAAGCGGTAGACCAGCACCGCATGGCATGACCTGAAGGGAAGGAATAGGAGGAATAACCCCATTGTACTCCAAAAACCCTCACCCACTCATAGACCAAATAGGGGCGCGGGCGAGCAACTAACGCTTTTAAGCCGAGAGTTATTAGTCCGGTCACAGCCGTAAGAATCAGCCATTTTATCCCTGTTTCCCTATGCTTTTTATTCAAAAGCAGGGGTATCGAGAGAAGAGACCAAAAATACATCTCACCCAGTAGTCCGAGAGAGAGCATAAAACCATCAAGCAACAAAAATTTTCCTCCATACCCATTTATGATTCTTAAAATCTCCACGTCTAATGAAGTAAGAAGGCTTGAGGGGGCTATCGGTAACAGATTGAAATATAGGGTCGAGTTTCCTATGAAGAAATTGATCAAGTTAACCTCCCTTTTGAGACACTCCTCCGTTCTTTCGGTGCTTGGCCCTTAGTTTGGCATCTGCGAACCAAGTCTTATGGGACATCTGCCATCAAAAATTATCTTTTCTTCCGTCCTGTAAGGTAAAGCCTTTCTAAGGTTTTAAATTTATCTAGCGGAGCAACCATTGGTTTCCAAGATTGGTTCTTTTCAACCCATGTTCTCTCGCTATCCCTATTGCATCGAGGGCTAATTCTTTGGTCGTGCAACCGACATCCCATAGCTCAAAATGGGGATGAAAGGCTAGCAACGACCAAGGAATAGAGGGATCACAATCAGCAATAAACCTCGATAGCTTTCTTATTTCTTCTCGATCTATGTAATTGGGAACAAGCAAAGTTGAGGCTACTAGGCAGGGTCTTATTTTAGGATCTTTAGCAAGTCTAGCAAAGTTTGCCAAAGTGTATTTGTTTGAGGATCCACTTAGGGCGAGGTTAATCCTTTCATCCCACGCTTTCAAATCAAACTTTAAAATCCCTCCAGAGTCAACAACCATCCTCGCAACTTTATCTGCGATTTTTTGGTTAAAACTTCCATTGGTCTCAAAGCATATTCTAACATCCTTCCTTCGCTCTCTAATCAACCTGCCCGTCTCCAGCGCATGAAAAATTTGAGGAGTTGGATCTCCTCCAAAGTAACAAACGCATCTTACCCTTTCGTTGGCCTGGACTGCTAATTTTTGGGGTGATACCACATTTGATTTGCTCAGTTGCTCTTTAAAATGCCAGTTTTGACAGTACAAACAGTCAAAGCTGCAGGCTTCATAAAATACCGCCAGGTTGTATCCCCTGCTGTTCCTTTCGGGGCACCACCTGCTTGCAACGCAATTTGTGGGCAAAGGATCGTGATAGGATTCTAATAACCCTTCCTTCCTAACCAGCCTTCCATCAAGATTGCTTACTACCCCACAATAACCTACTTTGTTCTTGCCTATCCTACAATCATTAACACAAACTCCGCATCTTATTCCATTCTTATCCTTGGGTGGTTTTGGGGGTAAGTTGAATTTTTGTCTACTAGATGCATGCTTAGCCTCAACTATCTTTAAGGCTTTCTTATTGCTCCTGATACAATCCAGGCATGCCTCAACAGCTATAGACGCTTCCCCTCCACAAAGCCTGCATCTTCCTCTCATTAGGAATTAACTCCATTCAGACAAATTCTACCTAGTTTGATTGCTGTTAGTATGTTTTGGTTACGCTCTGCTAGCATATATAAATTTGGTATGAACTATAGAGGACCTGAAGAAGTAGTAATGAGAAGAAGCAAGAGAGAAGGCAATTTTAGTTGCCCCCCTCAGGTTCGGGTGGATATGAGCTAAAATTCTATCAAGTTGTAGAAGTACCTGCGAAGTTACACTATGCCATCACCCTTTTGTTTTCTTCGGGTGCATCAAAAGATTTGCAACTAAAAATGACTCTGAAGAACCCTCTCCTATCGAAAGTCCACAGTCTCGTCTCTAAGATTGAGAAGATGGAGTGTCCAAAGAGTCAGAATATTTTTGAGTTTAGATCGGCAGCTTCGCTTAGCAAATTCCCAAACATTAAATAACCCAAAGGAATTTTTAAATAAGGTTAAAAATGGAGGTTTTAGTGCATCATTACGCGCCATTGGTTGCAATCTTTTTGCCGATTCTGTCCTCATTCTTTATACCGATTATAGGGCGCTTCCATTCGAAACTTGGCGCATATTTCGCTACCATCATTCTTCTCATCACTATGGGCACGAGTGTCATGCTGCTGCCCATCGTGCTGGACTGCGAATGCCTGCATTTGATCTACCCCTGGGCCGAAGGGATAAACCTACAATTCGAAATCTATGCAGACGCGTTAAGTGTATGCATGTTATTATTGACATCCTTTCTGTGCTTATTGGCTGCTGTTTACTCGATCCACTACATGGCACAAAAAGAAGGAGGAGCGAGATATTATTCCTTGTTCTTGTTGTTATCAGGAAGTATGATGGGAGTGTTTTTGTCAGGCAATCTGCTTCAATTCTTCATGTTCTTAGAACTGACGACGATCTCATGCTTCTTGCTAATCTTACACTATCAGACAACCGCTGCCCTCAAATCAGCATACAAATACTTCATAATGATTCATCTAGGCGCTCTATGCCTGCTCACCGCTATAGGCACCATATACGTCAATGTTGGTGAACTCAGCATGGCAAGCTTGGGAAAACTCCTATCTAATGTGAATGGCGAATGGCTTACCGCAGCAATGGCGCTCACATTTGTTGGATTTGGCATAGAATCTGCTGTCGTCCCCTTGCACGTGTGGCTGCCTGATGCCCACTCAAACGCTCCATGTCCGGTAAGTGCGATCTTATCTGGGCTCATGGTAAAAATCGGAATTTATGGTTTGATAAGGTTTTTTTATGGCATCTATGGATTTCCTTATGCATGGGGTTCAACAATCATAATCCTTGGAGCCTTAACCGCTTTCATTGGCGTTATTTGCGCACTGGTACAAACTGATGCTAAGCGGCTTATAGCATACCACACGGTGTCACAGCTAGGGTATATGATCATGGCTTTTGGTACGGGCACTACCTTGGGGCTGGCAGCATGCTTAACTCACCTAGCGAACCATACATTTTTCAAGGCACTCCTTTTCTTCGTGGTCGGAGCTGTTATTTATAAGACTGGGACGAAAGATATGGATAGGCTTGGAGGTTTACGAAAGTATATGCCAGTCACTTTTATCTGCGGGTTGGTCGCTTCGATGGCTATCGCAGGCATTCCTCCCCTCAACGGGTTCTTCAGCAAAGGAATGACTACCCAAGCGGTTTTTGAAGTCTCTCCAGTGATGTCATCGATAGCAATTATAGTAGGGGTGATGACGCTTCTATCGTTTACTAAACTACTTTACATGATTTTTTGGCGGGAAAAATCATTGGAGACAGATAAAAGAATGTCTATGAAAAGGAGGATTCCAGCATCTATGAAGGTGCCTATGATTGCTCTAGCGACATGCTGCGTGGGCTTTGGCCTATTCGCCCATCAATATCTTGAAAAAATTATTTCCCCGATCATAAACGGTCTAAATTTGGAAGGAGAACTATATCTTCCATCCATTTTTATGCCATCTCCTTTGACCTCTCTTAGCTATGTCGGCATAGTTTTTGCGGGGGTGGTATGGCTCAAAAGACAGAGAATCATTGCTATTATGAGCCACAAGCCCTTCTCTGCTCTGCACCATTGCTTTAAGGAAGAACTGGGTATAGACGCTGCCTATTCTAGGCTTGCAAAAAGCGTCGTATCTGTCTTTGAGAGAGGCAGGTCAATAATGTCAGGGCATCTCAGGGATTATGTTGCGTACCTAGCTGCGCTGCTTTTTGTATTATTTTTGTATATAGCTCTGCTAAGGGGGTTCCAATGGACCTTTTGATGGGCTTCCTCTTCATAGTAATAATTGCATCTGCAATCGCAGCAGTTGAGTTGAAAGATCTTCTTGCGGCTGCGCTCGCCCTTGGCGCTTGCGGATTCTTCATAGGGGTTGTGTTTTTCCTAATGATGGCGCCTGACCTGGCAATAGTACAATTTGTTGTAGAAACACTCACGCTTTTTGTGCTGGTGATAGCTATAACGAGAACGCACCGCAGGAGTGCCAGGAGTGAACCCGTTAGGATCAGGGCTGTCCTAGGCGTGATCGTGATCTGTATTTTTTTATTGTTTTCGTTCTTCGTCATTCCATTGATGACAGAATTTGGATCGCCCGATCAAAGAGTCTCCCAGCACTACATCGATAGGGGAATTGAAGAAACAGGATCTGAAAATTTGGTCACATCAGTTTTGTTGGACTATAGGGCTTATGACACATTAGGAGAAATAATAGTTCTGTTTGTATCCGTGCTGGCGGTATCTTTGATTTTGAGAGAGAAGCCTAAAGGGGGTGGATGATGTCACTGATAATGAGAACGGTATCGCGAGTGCTCATCCCTTTTATATTCGTATACGCTATCTGGCTAATCCTGACAGGTCACACATCTCCAGGCGGGGCTTTTGCAGGGGGGGTCACTGTGAGTCTGGCGATCGCACTCTCCTATGTATCTTTTGGTGTTCCGCTCACAAAGGAAAGGTTCAGATACTCCACAGTCCACGTGGGTAGAATTTTGGGCATGCTGGGATTCCTAGTAATAGGAGCGACTGCGATGGTGCTTGGGAAGGGTTTCCTGGGAAATTTCTTACCAAAAATTGGCGGTCACTTCACGATGGCGGGCGTAATCATCGTGTTGAGTCTGTGCATAGGTATCTTAGTTGGCTGTGAATTCTCCCTTTTACTCTACTATTTGTTTGGGGGGGAAGAAGGATGAGCCTTCCCTATCTTGCCTCACTCGCATTATTTTCGATAGGCCTTTACTGCATTCTTGTGAAAAGAGACCTCTTCAAGGTAATCTACGGAATATGCCTCATGGAATTCTCAATAAATCTATTTTTAGTTTCACTTGGCTTTGTCACCGGAGGGGAAGTGCCCATAAGCCCAACAGGCACAATTGTTGTGGATCCCCTTCCTCAAGCCATGGTCCTCACTGCGATAGTGATAGAATTCGCGACGACTGTATTCTTGATATCGGTTGCGATCAGATTGTTTAAGCAGTATGAGGATACAGATATAAGCAAGATGAGGAGGCTTCGCGGATGATACTCATTCTTCTTATCATAATACCGTTGCTCGCGGCCATTTTAAACGTTGTTATAGGCAAATCATCAAAAAAAGCAAGATGCGCAGTTTCCATGGCTTCGACTCTCGTTTTAATTATTTTGGCATCGAAGGTGTTCAAAACTACCATAGGCGGCGACATAATCACTTATGAGATAGGAAACTGGAAACCCCCCATAGGCATAAATCTCGTTGCTGATTCGCTATCCGCTCTGATGGTGTTGTTGATATCCTGCATTGGCTTTTTGTGCATTCTCTATTCGATCTCATACATGCGCCCCCACAGAGGAGTCCCAGCCTATGATTCGCTTTTGATGTTTAGCATAACAGGTATGATTGGCACGGTGCTGACTGGAGATCTGTTCAATATGTTTGTATTTCTTGAGGTTATGTTCATTGCTGCCTACCCCTTAGTGGGCTTTTTTGGTGGTGTGGAAGAGATGGAGGCGTCCTTCAAATACGTGGTATTGAGTACAATTGCAAGCGTCATGTTTTTACTTGGGATTGGACTGGTATACAGCGCCACGGGAACGCTCAACATGGCACATATTGCTGAGATAACAGGTGCTAGAGGAGGAGGACTTCTAGACTTTGCCCTGATCCTACTCCTAATTGGACTTGGATTGGTGTCTGCCATTGTCCCCCTGCACGTGTGGCTGCCTGATGCGCATCCTGCCGCGCCAACGCCGATAAGCGCACTGCTTTCAGGTGTGACGGTAAAAGTGGGTTTGTATGGGATGATTAGAATTATTTACACCATGTTCGGCTTCCAAGCGGTGCCGATAGGAATGATTATAATCGTGCTTGGAGTGGCTACGATTATTATCGGAGCGGGATTTGCGCTTGTACAGACCGACATAAAAAGATTTCTTGCGTATTCCACAATTTCTCAGGTTGGATACATAACCTTAGCTTTAGGCATAGGCACCCAGAGCGGAATCGAAGGTGCTGTGTTTCACATCCTGAATCATGCCCTCATGAAGTCTTTGCTCTTTCTAACGGTAGGCTGCGTGATATACAAAATCGGAACCAGGGATATGAGTAAGATGGGCGGCTTGCTGAAACAAATGCCACTAGAAGCTGCTGCATTCCTGGTTGGGGGGCTAGCCATCGCAGGCATTCCTCCCCTCAACGGGTTCTTCAGCAAGCTGTTGATATACCTCGCGTGTTTCGAAGCAGGTTATCTCATACCGCTGGCGATTGCGATATTTGTAAGTCTTCTAACTTTAGCTTATTATCTTCGAGCTTTTTGGATGATATTTTTGGGCAAGAACAACATCGACCTAAAAAAAGGAAGGGTACCATTATCGATGCTGATTCCTGTCATAGTCCTCGCAATTGCCTGCTTGCTCATTGGAGTCCTGCCAGACATTGGGCTTAGCATAACGGAAAGGATATCAGAACAAATTCTAGCACGTTGGATGTACATTGAAAAAGTATTAGGGGGTGCGATTGCTTGAGAGCGATTAGATTCTTAGCGACCTTGTTCTTCATGTTTGTGCTTTGGCTGATGCTTACTTTCATGGCCGATCCCCAGTTGGTCCTTGCAGGTGTGGTCATAGCATCTATTGCAGCGTATCTTTTCAGTGAGCTGTTTATTGAAGGAAGTGGTAAAGAATCACTCAATCCAAAAAGGTGGATGTGGATGGTGTTTTACGTGCTTATTCTCGCAAAGGAATGCATCTTGGCAAGTCTGGATGTCGCCTGGAGGGTGTTGCATCCAAAAATGCCAATAAAACCATGCATAATACGCATACCAACCCATCTTGAGAGCGATTGGGAGATCACTTTGCTATCGAATTCCATAACGCTGACGCCGGGCACGCTGGTCATTGATTTTAATGAGGATGAGAATTGTCTGTATGTACACTGGCTTTATATGAGAGAGAAGGAGATAGAAGCCGCGAAGAAAGAGATCTCAGAGGTGTACGAAAAATATTTAGGGAGGATATTTGAATGATTGCCGAATTAATTCACTTCTTTATAATTCTCCTATGCATATCGTGTGTCCTGTGCCTTTACAGGTTAATAAGAGGCCCGTCGCTGGCCGATAGAATTATGGCCCTAAACGCACTGACGGTAATTGGAATTGGTATCGCGGTTTTAATTGGTCTGCTATACAACGAGTTCTTTATCGACGTTGCAATTCCTCTTGCCTTAATTACCTATGTAAGCGCAGTGATCCTTACAAGATATCTGGAGGGGGAGATATAAAGATGTCAGCACTAATTGAGATAATCTCGGTTATTTTCATGTTTATTGGCTCTTTGTTCTACCTTCTGGGCTCGCTTGGAATAGTTAGGTTCCCGGATCTATACACAAGGCTGCATGCCAGCACGAAAACGGTTGTGATTGGGGCATGCGGAATAATGTTCGGCGCAATCTTGCTCAAAGGCATCTCAGCCGCATCCGCAAAAGCTTTATTAACCCTGATTTTCCTTTTATTAACTGCTCCAACGATCTCACACGCCATCGCGAGAGCAGGATACTACAGTGGTGTAAAGATGTGCCCTGAGAGTGTAAGGGATGACTATGAGTCTTACGTATTTGAAGAGAAAAAGAAAAAACTTACCAAAGCGCGCGCACGCGCACGCATGTGGTTAGGCCGAAGGAAAGAAAGGGACCTCTTTAAGCTCGTTCACGACCACATCACAAAAACCCTATTCGGCGTTAAGATGATAGCCGATGCGGCCCGCGACTTTGTTAGGGGGGACATCGAGACGACGGAGGATGAAGTTAAAAAGATTGTGGCAATTGAAAGGGAAACTTCCAAGATGTCTTATACCGCCCTTCACATGATTCCCAGATCGGCGCTATCGTCGGAGGATAGTGGGGACCTGATGACTCTAATCTTTAGTATGATCCAGGTATCCAGGGCCGCTGAAGCGTTGGCACACCGAATAGAGCTCGCCGAGCCCTATATCTTCCTCTTTCCAGAGCCTGCCAAATCAGGAGTGATTAAACTCACGGGAAAGACGATAGAGACGGTTGAGATGCTTGGCCAAGCAGTTGACGAGCTTAACCGTGATTTAATCAAGGCGGAGGAATTGAGCAATAAAGTTTCGGATTTGGAGGATGAAGTCGAT
>DUKC01000073.1:1109-4888 GCA_013329495.1 Thermoplasmata archaeon | reverse complement strand
ACCCTTATTGCTAAAAAAATAGAAGCCGGTATGGGCCCCAAAGAGATTGGAGAAGAATTCAAAAGATTAGAAGAAAAAATTCCGCCTTCCACTCTGAAAGACCTCAAAAAGACTGTTAAAGGGAAAAAGGTAACCAAGACACAATTCGACACGATAGCTGGAGCCATCTTGGAAAAAGGAGAAGAGGAGATTGGGCAAGTCAAAGATGAGATGACAAAACTCGCCAAAGAAGTTGAAGATGTAGAAAAAATGGTAGGTCAAAAACCCGAGAAGGTTCCAGTAGAAAGCATAAGGGGCTTAGAAAAAAGCGCAACAAGGATTATCGATACTATAAAAACTAGCACTTCAATAAGTAAAAATCACGAAAAAAAGCTGAAAGACAGTTTGGATAAAATCAAGAAAAAGTCACGCGAAATTTCTGAGGAACGATTGGAGAAGGTAGAGGAGCAAGTAGGCGAATTGACTTCTATTATCCACGGATTATCAAAAGACCTCAGTGCTGCACTCGGAGAAAGAAATCTTAGCAGATTTGTAAAGGAGACTGTTAAGAAAGTACTCAAGGATTAGACTTCAATCACAGCGGTCCAACACAAAATTCCTTTACAGCCTGATTTTGCACGTTTTTAGGCACATATCAACTTGAAGACGACATTCCTGAGAATTCTCCACCCATATGACTTTCCTTTTTCTTGGTCGAAAAGGTTTTATTCTTGTATGCCTATATAGGCATATAATGAAGAAATTTACCAGGGTAAAGAAAATCAATGGAATTCCCTACCTCTACGAGATAACTCCTTATTATGACCCGGAAACCAAAAAGAACAAACAGCACAGCAGGTATCTTGGCAAGCTGGTTGAAGGGAAAGCTGTGAAAGTAAGGTCCAGGCTTCCGAGGAGCACCTATTCGTATGGGGAATTTATCCCTGTGATTCATGTGCTCAGGGAGCAAAGGATAGAAGAGATTTTAACCAAGCATATGCCAGAGAAAGATGCGAGAGCGTTGCTGATCCTTGCCCAGAATCACGTGGTAAGACCCCTTGCTCTTTACCACATCCAGAGCTGGTATGAGGGGACTGTTCTTTCGAGGATTTATCCTGGAGTTCATCTCTCTTCCAGATCTCTTAGTAAACTGCTGGGCAGGATAGGGGAGAGTGATCTTCCAATGGAATTTTCGAGGGAAATTATCCGGGAGCTTGGCACTTCAAGCACCCTTGTCTATGATATCCCTTCTCTCTCCTCCTATTCTAAATTGATAAAACTTCTTGAATATGGCTATAATAGGGATGGACTGGATCTACCCCAGGTTAACCTCTCTCTGGTTGTTGATAAGGATCTCGGGATACCGATCATGTATGCTCTCTATCCCGGAAGTGTCGTGGATGTATCGACCCTCAGGAACCAGCTCAGGATGCTGAGAGCTCTGGGTGTGAGGAATTCCATGCTCATCCTCGATAGGGGTTTCTTCAGCACTCCAAACCTTGAGGAACTCTGCTTGAGCGACATGAATTTCATCATACCTGCTTCATTCAGCTTGAAGCAAGTGAAGGAGCTTATCTCGGGGATACACAGAGAGCTGGAGGATCCAAATCTCATGCAAATGGATGAGCTGGAGGCCATCTTTGTCAAGCCTGTAACCCTTGGGATAGGGGGGCTGAAAGTGAAGGGATACGCTTACTACAATCCAAAGAGGGAACTCAAGGAGAAGGAGCTTTTCTACAGGAAGCTCCATGAGGTTGTAGAAAAACTTAAGAAGGTCAGGATCAGGAGATGGATGAATCCAAAGGATATAGTGGCTCAGATTGCGGGCAAGTTCTCTCCCTACATCAAATGGAGAAGGGTTGATAAGCAATTCGAATTAGAGATAAAGAAGAAAGCTGTTGCCCAGCGAGTAAACAGGATGGGGAGATTTGTTTTGCTCTATCAAGGAGAGCTGGATTGGAGAGAATGCCTTGCCACCTACAGATCAAAAGACATTGTAGAGAAGGGATTCGATATGCTGAAGAATGAACTCAAGCTTTTGCCCTTAAATGCACAGAGAGATAGCACCTTGAAGGGGCTCCTGTTTGGATTCTTCCTTGCACTGATGCTCAGGATGAGAATTATGAAGATCATACAGGAAAAAGAACTGGTTTCCAAGTACAATCTGGAAGGAATGCTCTTGGAACTCGAAAAGATAAAAAAGATTGAACTTACTGATGGGGTGGTTTTAACCTCTGAGCTTACTAGGAAACAAAGAGAAATTCTCGATAAAATGGGGCTATGTGCCTAAAAGTAGCAAAACTTAGGTTACAGGATAACCCCCACATTTAAGCTTTATTCAAGAGCAAATCAAATACCAACATATCTAGAAAAGAAGCAAAGCGGTTTTGGTGCAAACCCGGTTTAAAAAGCTTAACAGCACACTCTAATTTTTCAATCCCGCGACTTCTTTCAGTCGAAAATTACTCTATAATAAATTCGAGGCTGTCTCTGACGCCGTTCTCTAAGACAATCTCAATCTTATGATCCCCTGGCTTAAGAAGCCATAAGGAACTATCGACCAATACCTCTGTTGTCTCTCCCTCCAAAATCTCGGGCGTTCTCCGCATGCGTAAATCTTTCTCATCAACCCTGTATCCATCAATATAGACTCCCACGTTGTTTTTCGCAAAAAGAATATTTTCTTTGCCTATATTTTTTACATAAAAAACATAGTAATAAGCTCCCTCATATTTTGCCTTTGGGATCATAGTTGGATCATTGACTATCTTGATTTCCTGAGAGATCTTTTCTTTAATATGTTCTGATTGCTGTTTGAAAATCTGGGAGTATTCATTTGTCCTCTGCATAAAACTGCCCGCCACTGCGGTGGCTACAATTACTGTTGATACAAAGAATATTATCTCCGCCGCACTTCTTCCAGCCATATTTTTCCCTCTTTATAGTTACTTTATCCGATACCTACCATACGCCTCGGCCCCATTTTCACTAATAATTTTTATTTGATGCCAACCGCTTCCCCTGAGCCCTTCTATCCTAAATATGGTGGATTTCAATGGATAAAGCTTGTTTTTTGGTGAATAATCAAAAGGCCAATTCAATCCACCTATTAAGATGTCAAATTTACTCGGGTCAAGCACCGTAGATCCTCTATTAATTACCTTCACTTTTATATCATAGCGAAAAGCCCCTCCCCTAGTTTTTATCCCTGCAATTTCAATCTTCGTTGATAACTGCGCCATCTTCTCTTTGTTTGTTTCATCTCTTATCTCCAATAAGTCTTCTAACATTGGTTCAACCGATGTCAAAACCATCCCTACAGCATAAAATGCCGCCACACTAATTATGATAAACGCCGCAGGAACACTAAAACCCATCTAACTATTTCCTCCACCCATAATGGTATATCTTTGAAATCTCTTCTTCTAATCCTTTTTTAGATTCTCCCCTCCTCAACTCTTCAATATATATCAGTGACCTAATGTGGTCTGCAGGAGTTAGAAACCCTTGAGGTTTTGCATTGGTGCTCTCTTGCCACGATTTTAGTCCTTTCGCGTACTTAAGAACCTTCAAAAGAACATCTGCAGAAATCCATCCAAGATCTACATAATAAGCAAGCACATCTACCATCCCCTCAAAACTCAACTTTTCTATTAAAAATTTCATCCATTCCATAAGAACCCTGGAGCTGATTGCATCTCCCTTAATTTTTGTTAGCCTTATCCCCATTTTATCTAGGGGCGGCGGCACAAGCAGCTCTTCTCTTTGCCCCTCCTCTTCCACAGGTTCGGCGCCTTCTC
>DUKC01000073.1:0-999 GCA_013329495.1 Thermoplasmata archaeon | reverse complement strand
TTCTGAAGACATATCTTCTATTTTCTTATCTAACCTTGATCCGTCAACCTTCTCCCAGACAGCCTGGCTAATCTTTTCAAATTGCTCTTTGGTTATCTCTCTATTCTTTAAAGAATCCGAAAGGTCCTTTAAAATGAAGGAAGGAACTTTTCCCCTAAGTTTGCCTAGTTCTACCTGAATCTCTAAAGGAGTAATAATTCTATCTTTGTCTGGCTCCTCTATTTTATCTTTCCCTCCTTCCATTTTTTTTCTCACCTCGCCTTTTAGAAGGCCTATATTATTAGGCTTCTTCTAGGGCCTCTCTCTTTTTTCCTGACAATTCTTCAATAAACAGCAAGGATCTAAGATGATCAGTCGGAGTTAAATAGCCTACAGGTTTTTCCGTAGTTTGCCAATGAGCACCAAAACTTCTCACCAATTTAGACAGATCTATATATACATCTTCAGAAATCCACCCAATGTCCACGTAATGATTCAGGGCTTCTATACATCCTTCGTAACCCACTCTTTCCATCAAGAATCCCATCCATTTGAGAAGAAGTCTAGAACTTATTGGGCCCGGAGGAATTCTCATTAGCTTCAATTCTCTTTCTTCAGTTGGCTTTTTTGCATAAATTATTTCTCTGCGAACTTCTTTTTCTCCAATTGGATATTTGGTTGGATACTTTTCTTCTTCTTTTCCTTCTTCTGGTATTCTAGCCCCCATCATTTTTCCTATTGATTCTACCGTGTGAGTAAGTTTGCCTACCTGAGAATGCATATCCTCTATTCTCTTATCTAACCTTGTTTTACCTACTGTCTCTGATATTCTTTCACTAATCTTGTTAAATTGATCTCTTGTGATGTTTCTTCCCTCTAAAGAATTTTTAAGGTCTTTTAAAATGAACGAAGGGACTGCGCCTCTAAGTTTATCCACCTCAGCTGAAACCTCTTCAGAAGTCATAATTTCATCCCCAACTCCTTCAGCTCCCGCACCTCCAAAACCCATCTCTTCTCCAC
>DUKC01000097.1:9661-10106 GCA_013329495.1 Thermoplasmata archaeon | reverse complement strand
TCTTCAGAAATGCTCTCGTAGATCGCTTCCAGAGAATCTTCTTCTTTCTTCTTCTTCTTTGAGTTTCCCCCTTCTGCGTATCTAAAAATGTTGTCTTTGTTGAAGAGCCAGTAATGCGTCCTCCATTCTCTCCCGTCATAAAGAGTGTTTTCCTCTCTTTCGGTTCTTAGCATCTCTTCTTCTTCGAAAATATAAAACAACTGCCTGTCCTCCGGCTCCAAAACGTTGTCAACAATCCTGTCGTCAAATCCGAATATGTCCATCACAAAGTTCGCATCGTGTATTGCATCCTCATCGTTGACCCCTATCCGGTTCACGATGGCCTTGGTAAACACCTCTAGAGTAACAATCCTGCTATCCCCCATCATTTAACCTCAATCTCGAAAAGTCCTTTTGTTTGTTTCCTGTCACTTACTCAGATTAATATTAATATATATGCCACGCA
>DUKC01000097.1:252-9594 GCA_013329495.1 Thermoplasmata archaeon | reverse complement strand
TGCTCTTGTACTTTTGAGACAGCTTTCTGGAAGTTTCAGGGTCTTTCGCCTCGCTGAATATTCTAAAGATAGGTTCGGTACCAGAGGGCCTGACCAGGACCCATCCATCCTTGAGCTGAACTTTTGCCCCGTCAATCGTTTGAATTGGGACGCCTTCTTTTTTCATTTCCGAAATGAATCTCTGCTTTGTCTTCTCCTTTTTTTCCTGGGGGCAGTGAACCTTTGTTTTTGTCAGGCTGTAGGTTGGAACCTCGGCCGCCAGTTCTTTCAAGCTCTTGCCACTCTTTGCCATTATCTCGAGAATCCTGGCCATTGCCATCGCGCCGTCCCTGCAGTACTGGAGTTCAGGGAAGATCAGCCCCCCATTTTCTTCCCCTCCAAACACCGCCTTTTGCCTGAGCATTTCATGGGCAACCACAGGCGATCCAATTGGAGTGTAAAGCACCTCACCCCCATTCTTCTTGACAACGTCCTCGACACAGGTTGACGAGGAAACGGCAGTCACAAACAGACCGCCCTTATTTTTCTTGATCTCATGAGCCGCAACAAGGGCCAGGGTTTTGTCCCCGTAGAGATAAGAGCCATCCTCGGTGATGAATATGGCTCTGTCTGCATCGCCGTCGTGGGCCACGCCTATCGCTGTACCTCCCTGGGTTCTTACTTGGTTTATCAGTTCCTTGAGGTTCTCCTTGAGAGGCTCGGGTTCGTGGCACGGAAACAGGCCGTCTGGCTGGGCGTTCAGGCTCACGACCTCGCAGCCCAGCTCTTGAAGCAAGTATGGGGCACACACCGCACCCGCACCGTTGGCACAATCAACGACAACCTTCGGCTTTGCCTTTCTTATCGCCTCCAGATCGACTCTAGACTTTATCGCATCTATGTATACTCTTGTTCCTCCCTCCCACCTGCTTATTTTTCCAACCTCATCCCATCCCGCAAACGCAAAACATTTTTTAAAATAAATCGCCTCAATCTCTTCGAGATCCCTGCTTACCATCTCTATTCCGGTTGGTTCGACGAGTTTAATCCCGTTAAATGATGGGGGGTTGTGGCTCGCGGTGATTATCGCTCCAGCGTCTGCTTTCAAGTGCTTGATAGAATACTGCAGCGCGGGAGATGGCAAAACACCCTGATCGATGACGTCACACCCCGTCGATAAGAGTCCCGAGCAGAAAGCAAATTTTATCATGTCTCTTGAGGTTCTGGTGTCACTACCCACCAAAACCTTCCTTTTTTTGTTTGATTTCTTTAGCCATGTGCCGAATGCGAGCCCTATTCCGAGAGCCAGCTCCGGGCTCATGTCCTTGTTTGTTACGCCTCTCACTCCGTCTGTTCCAAAAAGTTTAGGCATCTTACCCCTGTCAAAATTCTTATTGGAGCGCCTTGTCATACGCGCCCTGCTCAACTTCCTTTTCCACGTCCCTTGCATCCTTGCCATCAACAGTCACGCCCATAGAAAAGCAGCTCCCCAGAATCTCTTTCGCCTTCTTCTTCAAAGTTTTTCCCATCAGGGCGTCTTCCTTTAGTTTGGCTATCTTGATAACCTTTTCAAACTCCAGATCTCCAGCCTTTTCTGTGGGAGTCGCAGAGGATCCCTTCTCTATCCCCAGCTCGTTCTTAATCAGCGAGGAAACCGGCGGCGTCCCGATCTTCACTTCAAAAGATTTTGTCGATCTGTCTACTATGACCTTCACGGGGACTTTCATTCCCTTATAGCCCTCGGTTTTTTTGTTGATGACCCCAACAACTTCCATTATGTTTATTCCTATTGGGCCGAGAGCAGGACCCAACGGTGGCCCGGCACTCGCCTCTCCTCCTTCTACCAAAAGATTGATTATGTCTAGCATCTCACTTCTCTCCTTTCTTGAGCACCTTCACGTGTTCACCCTGAACGACGATGGGTATTGGAACAACGGCGCCGATCAGTTCGAGCGCTATCTCGTCCTTCGCCTCTTCTATTCTGGTGACCTTCGCCTTCTCTCCCTTAAACGGACCCTTGATTATCTCAACCAAGTCCCCCTCCGACATCTTTGAGATGGGAGAAACTGGAGTGAGAAAATGCTCCACCTCCTTGAATGGTATGACCCCCGGCACGACAGACCTCGCGTAGGAGATGAGATTTATAAGATCCTTAACCGTGTCCTCATAATAAGCCTCAACAAATATGTAACCGTGCAGTTCCTGGGGCACAAGAATTGAGAGGATCTCCGCGTTGGATTTCTTTGCCTTTTCTCTGAGAAGGTTTGCCGCTATCTTCTCCTTACCCGCTTGGGTTTTTACGGCAAAGACCCTCTGCCTTTTTTCAAATGGGTTGAGGAGCTCTTCCTCCTCTAGCTCTTCCTTTTTCTCTTTCGATTGGTCTTCAGTCAAAATTAACACCAAAAAGGTTTTATTCAAAACAAATAAGGGTAGGATATATAAACCTTTTTCTTGCGGTTGGGC
Organism: Thermoplasmata archaeon; assembly: GCA_013329495.1. GTDB lineage: Archaea > Thermoplasmatota > E2 > UBA9212 > UBA9212 > UBA9212 > UBA9212 sp9212u. The sequence goes on along the minus strand of DUKC01000097.1, from coordinate 7,152 downwards.
TCCTTCCCCAGAAGGAGTCATTGGAAATGCTTTGATATGAGGGTAAGAGCAAAGAATAGCAACTCACTCTTCGTCTTTCTTCTTTCCTCCTAAAAGAATTCAACCGTATCGAGCATTTTAAGAGCGATGTCCTTAGATTCATCCCAATAATGAAATTCAAAGAACCTACCTCGATCCTCATGAGCCACATAAACGTAGAACTGTGGCTGTATACGTATAAATCCTTCCGGTGTATCCCACCACTCATCTTCATCCTTTCCCATCTTTCCTTTTTTCCCCCCTACTGTGATATCCTGCCACTCTTCTGGATCACGACTAATAAAACATCGTGAGAATATAAACTCTGTAAGATTAAAATCTTCTCCTATCTCCTCGGAATAGAGTAGGAGCCCTTCTGTATAACCAATACTAATACTCGTTTCAGAGAATGCGGGCCCTACAATTTCGCCGGGGTGAAACTCTGGAGGATGCCCAACTCTTAGCCCCCACTCCTCATTCACATACCATTTCCAGCCCGCGGGAAGAGTTTTCATCTTTTCTCCAATTTCTTCTATACACCCTATTGAACTAAGCAATAAAACTCCGATTAGCATTATGCCGATCGGGCAAAGCAATCTTTTCTTCATTTCCTCATCTCTCTTTGAATGATTGGAAATTTTATAAAGTTAATCCAAGAATCCTCTCGGTTTTCCTGGCGGGGTTTTTGAAACATAGATAACCTTCGAAAATAATAATGCTGGTTACCCTCGAGAAAATTGAGAATCTAAAATCTGAATTTGTTAAGAGATTTGCTAAGAGATACATGCTAGTTCCTGGGACTCTCTTTCTCTTCCAGTAATACCAACCTGATGAATCGCATTCCGAAGCAAACCTTTATTAATCTCTTTTTGGTTAAGAGATGATTGCGAGGCAGAGGGGTGTTTTGTTTAGATGAAAAGCACAAGACGAAAGCTTCTGGCAGTTGCTATCTTGATTTCAGTCGCTCTCATTTTTTGTTTTTTGTTTTTTACTTTTTGGAAGTTCCCCCAAGAAGTCACAGAGGTCGCGGTCATTTCAAAGACTGAGATTCTCTCCAAAGAGCTACCTAATGGACTAACAATCATTGCCGTAGAAAATCACCAGGTTCCACTGGTCACTTTGGTCATGGCCGTCAAGGGGGGAGCACAGGTAGAGAATCCCGGGTCCGACGGTCTATCTCACCTTCATGAGCACGTGTTTGTTAGCAACCTTGCCAACGTTCCCAAGCGGGCCCTTAGAGGGCAAGACAGGCCATACCCCATACTCAGAGGTACCACCTCAACAGAATATGTTGCCTACTCCTTTACGGTCCACGCGGCCGATCTCAAGGCAGGAATGTATCTCATGAGTTTCGGTTTCAAGCACCCTAACCTGCGACAGTCTGATCTAGAAAAGGAAAAACCTGTGGTTTTGGCAGAGTACGACAGAAACGAATCAGAGCCTTCCTATTGTTTGGGCAAGGCCGTGGACAAGAGGCTTTGGTACGCAAATCCTTATGGAAAAGACGCACTCGGCAACCGCTCCATCATCGCCCAGGCATCTCTGGAAGACCTGCGAAAAATCCAGAGGGCGTACTACGTGCCCAACAACTGTGCACTGATAGTGACAGGCGATATTGAGCCGAGTGAGGTTTTCGAGACAGCAGAGACCGCTTTTGAGGGCTGGAACCGGGAGGAAGACCCTTTTTCAAGGCATCCCGTACCCCCACAACTCCCCCTCAGAAAAAACCTTTCGGTCATGGTGACAAAACCCGTCAGTGCGGTCACGCTTTTGATAGAATTTCAAGGTCCCAGCACGTTCGAGAATCCAGAGGCGACCTACGCAGCTGATCTGGCATCCACCATGCTGAACAATCCCTCTTCAAGATTCCAGAAGAAACTCGTCGATTCAGGGCTCTTCAGCTTCTGTTCTATGAGCTATTTAACCCAGAACCACACTGGACCAATCAGGGTGCTGACCCAGACAACTCCACAAAAATTCAGGCAGGCTAAGGACGCCCTGTTGGGAGAGCTCAACAGCCTTGCAGACCCAGACTATTTTTCGTCAGAAGAGATATCCAACGCAAAGCAGCAGATAGAAATAGGCAGCGTATGGGAAAGGGAGAGAGCCAGCAGATTCGCCCAGACACTAAAGTTTTGGTGGTGCTCAACAAGCATGGATTATTATCTGGGCTATGTTGAAAACATAAAAAAGGTGGGCAGAGTCCAACTCAGTGACTACTTCGACGCCTACGTCGTCAACAAGCCTTCTGTCAGGGGAGTTCTTATATCCCCGGAGGATCAGAAACTGGTCAATCTTCGGGAGGAGAATCTGGCATGAACCTCAAGAGTGCGGCTCTGGTCTTGGTCGTTATCAGCCTCTTGATGCCTCCAATGACCTCGGTCATCACGGCGGTCATCACGGGCGAAGAAAACTGGGAGTCTGTGGAGTTCGAGACGAATGGACTCAAGGTCATCTACAAGCGGAGTGAGGGAGAAACTTCCTCTGTCGCCCTATTTTTTAAAGGAGGAGTGAGAAACATCAATGAGCACAATCAAGGCATTGAACCATTTTTGCTCACCCTCGCAACTCGCGGAAGCAAAAACTACCCAAAAGATATACTCTCCTCGGAGTTAGCCAGAATGGGCACCTCGATCGGGACGAGTGCAGAGAGAGACTATTCAGTCATTTCTTTCAGGAGCATCGATCAGTACTTCGAGGAATCCTGGAGCATCTTTGTAGATCTGATTCTCAACCCGACTCTCGATGAGGGTGAAGCCGAGCTGGTGAGGGAACAGCTGATCTCATGGGCAAAGCAGGCAAGGGACAATCCTGATGTCTGGATCTGGAGGATCGCGGGCGAATCCTTTTTTTCAGGCCATCCCTACGCCTTGGAACCTGAGGGCACACCCACCTCTCTGGCCGGCCTCTCTGTGCAGGATTTGAAGGAATACCATCAAGAGCAGCTGATGACTTCAAAGCTTATGCTCGTTGTTGTTGGAGACAAACCTCCCTCAGAGCTAAAGAAAATGATCGGGGCTTCATTTGGAGATTTGCCGGAGGGGAATTACGAGGAAACAATCCTCCCCAAGATCAAAAGCCATCCAGAGCTGAACTCAGAAGGTAGGAACCTTCCAACGAACTACGTTGTTGGCTACTGGACGGCACCCAACTTGAAGAGCGAGGATTATTATCCCATGCTTGTAGCCACCGAGATCCTGAAGTATCACTTTTGGTGGGAGGTAAAAGAAGAGCAGACGTTGGCTTACGAGGTATATGCGTCGTTGTCGAGCGACAGCTCCAATTGGGGGACTCTGTACGTCTGCACCACGGAGCCCAACGAGGCAGTCGAGCTCATGCTCAGGGAGATAGAAAGACTCAAACAAGAAGAGGTCCGGCCGTTGGAGCTTGAGTACATCGTTTATCTCTTTATTACAGACTATTGTCTGGGGCAGGAGAGCGCTCAAGCTCAGGCGCTCAGGCTTGGGCATCTGGAACTTGTCGGGAATGGTTGGGAAACTGGAGCTGAAGAGATAGAAAAGATAAAAGAAGTGACCCCTCAAGATATCAAGAGGGTGACCAACCAGTGGATAGAAAGCATCAGCTTCGGTACCCTGGGGCCCAAGGGGATAGATCGCAGGCTGTTCCTCCAGACTGGCGAAAAGGCCGTTCCATCCTTTACTGATTGGCTAAGAGAAAAGTTCTGCAGCGCTGCTTGCATGAGAGGTTGCAAGTTGGTTTGAGCGATCTTTCTTCTTACTCCCCAACCAGCTGAACCACTATCTCTCTTCTCCTCGGGTGAATATCAAGCTCAATAAACACAACCTGCTGCCATGTTCCAAGCTGCAGGTCTCCCTTTATTATTGGAATTGTTATTGAAGGCCCTATCATCGACGCTCTTACATGTGAGTGTCCGTTCCAGTCGTGCCAGGTTTGGTGATGAGCATACTCAATGCCTTTGGGAAACAGTCTTTCAAGAGCGGCAGGCAGGTCCTTCAGCAGGCCTGGCTCGTACTCGACGGTCGTGATCGCTCCAGTCGCCCCCGGAATAAACACGCACGCCAACCCATCTCTTATCTTGGATTTTGCTACAGTCTTTCTTATCTTTTCACTCAAGTCCACTATCTGGCATTCCCCCTCAGTAGAGATAGAAAATCTCTCAGAATAGATCATCAAATCACCTCTTGTTTTTACAATACAGTAAATCTATTATTTAAAGAAACTGCTTCTGGCAGAATGTTTTCTTTTTTATTTCATCGCCATTCGGGCCTTTGAGTTAAACTTTCCGAGTGTGAGGATTTGTGAACTCTTTGGGGGGACCTTGCAACTCCTCCCTTTTACCCCTCCCCGAATAGCTGTGCTTGCAATTTGAGCTTCTATCGCTCCATTGCTAAGGTTTCCAGGATATCTATCAAGTTTTTCCAGGACTTCTCCACTGTAGAGATCTGCACTCTCTCATCCGGCGAGTGGGGGTGTTCTATCTGCGGACCAATAGAAATCATGTCCATTTTGCCAAACTTTTTGCTGAACAAGCCCGTCTCCAATCCCGCATGTATGGCTTCCACCTTCGCTTCATGGTTGAAGCGTTTTTTGAATGTATCCTTTGCGATCTGCAGCAGGTGAGAACTTATGTCAGGTTTCCAACCAGGATATGCTTCCTCTTCCTCTATCTCAGCACCAAACGCGTCTGCTATTGCATGAATTGTCTCTCTGGCTGCTTCGAGGGCCGATTCAATGCTGCTCCTCGTGCTCATCATCACCTCCAGTCCTTTTTCTTCCAGCGAAAGTATGGCCAAATTCGTTGAGGTCTCCACCAATTCCGGCACCTCGTGGCTCATGGCTAAAACGCCATGGGGCAAAACCTGTATAAGGTTTATTATCTTGAGACTGGACTCTTTGGTCAGCACTCTTTCAGGCTCTTTGGTGACCTCCTCGGCCTTTATTTCCACGTCCGGTTCAACCTTCCCATACTCATTCTTTACTGCTGATAGCTCTTCCTTTAGCAGTGCTTTCAAGTCCTTTTCCTTTTCTGGGGGTATCACTATTGTCGCACTCGCCTCTCTAGGTATCGCGTTGTGCTTGTTGCCTCCTCTTATGTCCGCTATTTGGATGCTGCCAAGTCTGTGGGCCACTTTCCAGAGCAACCTTCCCAACAGCTTCACCGAGTTTGCCCTTCCTACGTGAATCTCGCACCCAGAATGCCCCCCTTTAAGTCCAGCAACTCTGACCTTCAGCGTCTCCCCTCCTTCGAAGCGAGAGAACTCCAGCGGCATCCTTAGCTCACTGCCTCCACCGCCAGCACACCCAATGAAGATTATACCAAAATCTTCTGTGTCGAGATTGATCAATTGCTTCCCCTTCACAAATCCCAGCTTGAGTCCGAATGCCCCCGTCATGCCGGTTTCTTCATCAACAGTCATGAGGCATTCTAGTGGACCGTGCTTGATCGAATCATTTTCTGCAACAGCCATCGCCATTGCCACTCCAATTCCGTTGTCAGCCCCAAGTGTCGTTCCATCGGCGGTGATCCAGTCCCCCTCTCTTTTGATTTTTATAGGGTCTTTTGAAAAGTCATGCTCGGTCGCCTCATTCTTGTCGCATACCATGTCCAAGTGTCCCTGTAGTATAAGGGTGGGAGCTCTCTCACATCCCCCGGTTGCTGGTTTCCGAATGACAACGTTTCCCGTCTCATCCTCCTCCGCATCAAGGCCCATTTTTTTAGCCTCGGCCAGAACATATTCTCTTATTTTTTCCTCATGCTTCGAGCATCGTGGAATCTTTCTGATCTCATCAAAAATCTTCCATACCTCTTTCGGTTCCAAATCTTCCAACTCACTCATGGTTCTCACACTGCATTAATCCAAGACCTGCCTTAAAAAACTTTTGTGAGCCTTTGACGCACCGAGCGAGCAAAAACTTTTTCTGCTTCTCCGTCTAACTCGTTTCTTGCATTAGAACTTTTTTCTGTGATACCCTGAGTATATCGCACCCAACGGGTTGTGAGCCAGCACCCTGTCTTTTACGGCCAGAGTCGTCACCGGAGCTTTTGAGTATTGAGTAAACAAAATGTCATGTCCTATGCACAATCCAAGAATTAGATTAAGTTCACTTCCCTCATCGTTGAGGATCATCGCCTGGCCGATTGGATTGCAGGTGGCCTCGGCTTCTCCCTCATGGAGCTTTTCCAAATCCAGATCTGACTTGTCGATGCCGCAAGCCTTGCAGCACACCGAATGGACCTCGAAGTCCTTTTCCAAAATCTTGTGAATCTCCCGTGCTTCATTCTCTAACCCTATGCAGAAAGCCATACCCACTTTTTTGTAACCCATTTGCTTCGCATACAAGATCAGCTCCTCGAGCCTCGTTAGCTTCATGTAATACTCCGCCTCTATGTGTGCTGAGGTCTTGACCGATTTGAGATTTTTCCTCAGCTCTTTCTCTGCCTCTCCTTTTATGTGGGTGCAGTCCTTTCCCTCCCTGCACTCCTTCTTTTTGCACAATGCACACTTCATTTTTTCCTCTTTCCTATTCAATAAAACAGCATGGGGTATTTAGTACTTTTAGTACACTTCTGGAAAGAAGAGCCCATCCAAAGCAGTTGAAGATGAGTTTTCGAGAAGCTCTATTCGAGTTTTATGCTCTTGGAGGTAGTAATCTCTGCCTTGAGCAGGGAGAGATGATACAAACCATACTCATGCTCGTAATCACTTGGGGCTGCCACGCAATTCTTTAGGATTATGACCCTGTACCCTTTTGTCGTGGCATTCGTTGCGGTGTACAGAACGCACATGTTCGTGAAAACGCCTGTAAAAAGCAGATTTTTTATTTTCCTTTGCTTTAAATAAGAGTCCAGATCAGATTCCTCAAATTTGTTGTAGTGCCTGCTCTTTATCTTATGCCCCC
>DUKC01000097.1:0-189 GCA_013329495.1 Thermoplasmata archaeon | reverse complement strand
ATACTAAATTCGGGATCATCCGGAGAGTGCCAGTCCTGAGTGAAGACGATGCTTACGCCTCTCTCTCTTCCCCTTTTCAACAACTTGTTCAGGTCATCCACAATCTTTTTACTCCACTCAACAAACAAGCTTCCCGAAGAATAACAAAAATCCTTTTGCATGTCTATCACTAATATTGCACTTTCCTTT
>DUKC01000209.1:1435-6197 GCA_013329495.1 Thermoplasmata archaeon | reverse complement strand
CTTTGGGTGCTATTTGCACCGCGTCAACGATTCTGTGACAATTTAGTGATGCATTCGTGGGGTGTTGATAAACTTTAAATTGTCGCAAATGATTTAAAACACCAATGATAGTTGTTCCTGGCTCGTCCAACAGACTTTTTGCATACAGGCTGAGCAAGGCGCTCAGTGCGGATTATGTGGAAACAGAAATATCAAAATTCCCTGATGGAGAGACCCACATTAGGATACCAAAACTTGAAAAGAGGGCGGTAGTTGTCCAATCTCTGTGTCATCATCCCAATCAGTATTTGATGGAATTTGTGATAATTTGTGATGCGTTGGCCGGAAAGGGATGCGACCACATCATCGGAGTTCTTCCGTATCTGGCCTATGCCAGACAGGACAGTGAGTTTACTCCAGGTGAAGCCGTGTCGCTTCTGGGTGTAGCTAAAGTGATTGAAGACTTTTGTGATGAGGTTATTACTGTCGATATGCATCTGCACCGATACAAAAAAATCAAGGATGTGTTTTTAAAGGGAAAAAATGTTAGTGCTGCAGGACTGGTGGGAGATTGCTTAAAGAAGAAAAAATTAAGAAATCCAATGGTGATAGGCCCAGACGAAGAATCGGAGCAATGGGCAAGTCAGATTGCATCAAAGATTGGGTGTGAGTGGGATATTTTTATTAAAAAAAGAATTTCGCCAGAAAAGATAAGGTTGATACCGAAAAAGGCAGACGTAAAAGGTAGAGACGTTGTAATATATGATGACATAATATCCACAGGCGGAACTATGGCAGAAACAATAAAGGTGGTGAAGGAGCTGGGAGCAAAAAGAGTCATAGCGGCGTGCACACATGCGATTTTGGCAGGAACCGCCCAGACCAAAATCTTTAATGCAGGCGCAGAGTCGATCATCGCAACCGACACTGTTCCATCTCCTTTCAGCAGTGTGTCTGCTGTTTCATCTGTTGAAGAAGTGATAATCTGACACAAGCATCAGAAGTTCTGCATAAAGTTTGAGGTGAGTTATAATATGCAAAAGGTACGGGATGCAGCCTTACGAAAACCCAAGATCTGTGTTGTTGGAGCCTCCAACATGGATTTGCTGACAAAGGTTCCGAGGCTGCCAAAAATGGGCGAAACTTTAATCGGTAATCACTTTCACATAGGTTTTGGTGGCAAGGGTGCAAACCAGGCAGTAATGGCAGCGAAGCTTGGAGCTGAGGTTGCCATGGTTACAAAGCTGGGCAGAGACGTGTTCGGAGAGATGACCTATAAAAATTATCAAGAGTGCGGGATCGACACACAACACGTGTGTTGGGCTAAAGAAAGTAGCGGAGTGGCACCCATCTTTGTGGATCGCGAGGGACACAATTTTATAGTAATTGTTCCAGGAGCAAACTGGAAGCTCTCGCCAGAGGATGTTCGTGGGGCTTCAAAAGCAATCAAGGAATCAGATGTTGTGGTGTGTCAACTCGAGATTCCTCTCGAAACCACCCTCGAAGCATTGAGGATAGCAAAAGAAGGGGAGGTGTTGACAGTATTCAATCCGGCTCCCGGCTGTTCTCTCCCCTCAAAAATCTTTCGCCTTTGCGATGTCATCGCCCCCAATCGGATAGAGACAGAAGCCATCGCAGGCATAACCATCAAGACGTTGAGAGATGCGGAAGTTGCAGTCAAAAAATTGCTCAGTTTGGGATGCAAAGCAGCAATCATCACGCTCGGGGAGAAGGGAGCGATGGTGGGTGATGAAGAGGGTGTCGTCAAAATACCAACAATTCCTGTAAAGCCTACAGACTCGACAGGCGCAGGAGATGCATTTATTGGAACTCTTGCCTATTTTCTTGCCCTCGATACTCCCCGGCGCAGAGCCGTCCGCATTGCTAATGCAACCGCAGCTCTCTCTGTGACCAAGAGGGGCACTCAGCTTTCTTTTCCTTCAAAGAATGAGATCAAAAAAACTTGTGAGCGTTTGTTTGATGAGAGTCTGGAAGGAGGTTGAATGGGGTTTGTGCCTTCAATTCCAATCGCATTTGTAATGGCGGTAATAAACATGGTGTGTTGGGGCTCATGGGCCAACACAATGAAAGGCTGTAAAGGGTGGAGGTTTGAGGCTTACTATTGGGACTATGCTGTAGGTATTTTTGTATTTGCTCTTATATTTGCACTCACGTTGGGGATGATCCCGAGCCGATCGACACCCTGTAACTTTTTTGAGGTTCTGGCTGGAGCGTCTCCAAGTGCTTACGGATGGGCACTATTTTCGGGAGTTATGTGGAACATTGGAAACGTTATGTTGGTGGCAGCAATAGTGCTAGCGGGATACTCAGTTGCATTTCCCATCGGTATTGGAATATCTCTGGTGCTGGGCTGTCTTTTGGCACATGCAACAAATCCCTCCGCCACAGACAATCCTGTTTTTCTTTTTGCGGGCCTTGCCTTAATCACGTGTGCGATTATACTAAACAGCCTTGCCTACAGGGCAAGGGAGTTGAAGAAAAAAAACAAGACTGCAGAATTTAAGAGAGGTATCCTTCTCAGCGCAATCTGTGGATTGGCAATATCAATGCAGGCGTTTCCCTTCAATTATTCATTCGAGGCTGGTTTTGATGGTTATGCCGCGTCAGTATTCATGACCCTTGGAGCTCTCATCTGCACAGTTCCTCTTGTGTGGGGAATAATGAAAAGGCCCCTAATTCCTAGACAAAAATCCATAGGTTTTGAGGAGTACTCGAGAGCAAAGCTGGGCTGGCATGGATGGGCAATTCTGGGAGGACTGATCTGGAGCACGGGAACAGTCTTTAATCTGGTTGTTGCTAACAGTCCAAAATTCAGCGTTGCGATAGCGTACACGCTCGGACAATGCGCACCCGTGATCGCTGCAATTTGGGGCATTTTTGTTTGGAAGGAATTCAGGAATTCACCAAAAAGATCTTACGGTTGTTTGGGCCTAATGTTCATCTTGTTCATTGTGGGAATACTGTTGGTTGCATGCGCAATTGGATGAGCCTGAAGTGCTGCCTTCCTTGATGAGACTAGAAGGCAAATCTTGCGAGACAGTAAAAAGGCAGTTTCTTACCTTGATCGAATAACCCCGACCCTATCACAATATTTATGGATTGGACAAACGCTGCATTTTGGGCTTATTGGAACACAGATATTTTTACCATGCAAAACCAAGAGTTCATTGAAGACGATCCAATATTTTTTAGGCAACTTCTTCTTCAGCTCAAGCTCGGTCTCGTCCGGATGACGAGTTGACACCAGCCCAATTCGATTTGATATTCTGTGAACGTGCGTATCAACCGCTATGCCTAGTTTTGAGTATCCGACAGTCAGGACAATGTTTGCTGTTTTTCTTCCAACGCCTTTGAATTTTAACAGCTCATCAATTCTGTCCGGAACTTTAGAGTTGTGCTTCTCAACCAATTCTTTGCAGATTTGCTTTATTTGAGCAGCCTTCCTCTTGTAGAAGCCAACAGGATAGATTGCCATTTCTATCTGTCTAGTTTCAAGCTTAAGCATCTCAGCGGGAGTTTTTGCTAGAGAAAAAAGCCTCAAAGATGCTTCTTTGGTCACCTCATCCTTTGTTCGAAGACTCAACAAGCAGGAGATCAAGACAAAAAAAGGGTTCCTCTGAGAGATTTGATTGATTGCTAGATTTTTTTGGTTATGCTGTTTTTTTAATATTTTTATTATCTCATCAATCCCGTCTTTCATCTTTATTTCAGCTCTGTTTTTTCAGGTGACTGGAGAAATTCATCATCTCTTCAACTCGTGGGCTGCTTGTTTGCCCTATGCACCTCACCACAGTGAGTAAGGCTCTCCCAAGCTTTAAGTATTTTGAATGCATTGGTACAAAAGGGTGATTTTTGTGAGGAAAAACAAGCCTAGAATCGCTGTGGTCCAAAGAAAGCAAGTTCCGGGCTCGCCAGACAGATATACCCCAGACGATCTGGGATGCATAAAAGAGATGATCTCAGAGACCTTTGAACTCTCAATAGGCGGTATAAAGGAACTTATTGGGCCTGGGGACAGGGTTTTGGTAAAGATAAACCAGGTTGAAGCACGTGCTCCGGAAAAAGGGGTTACCACAGACCCGAGGGTGTTGCATGCTTTGGTAGAGCTGCTCTTTGAAGCGGGAGCTGGGAAGGTGCAGATCGGAGAAAGAAGTGCACAAAACGGCGACACGCTGGCAAACATGCGCATCTGTGGCACAGCCGGTGTGGCCGATAAAACGGGAGCAGAGCTTGTGCCCTTTGAACGAGATGGCTATCGCATGGTAAACGTTCCAAATGCCAGGGTATTGTCCAAGATTCCTGTTCCAAAGTCTATTTTGGATGCAGATAAATACATACTTCTTCCAAAATTAAAAATACACTCCATGTGCAAAATGACTTGCGCTGTTAAGTTACAGCTAGGGATCATGCCGGACTATGACTGGATGAACCTCTTTCATACAGAGGCGATAAATGCTAAGCTTGTGGATATACTAAAAGCAGTTCATCCTGACTTCGTTCTGACAGATTCTCTATGGGCGTGTCAAGGCAATGGACCAGTGAGTCCTTTTGAAGAAGACAAGATAAAGGACTTTAACACTCTAATTGCGGGTACGGATCCGGTTGCTCTCGATAGCGTAGCCGCATACCTTATAGGATTCGACGACCCTAGAGAGATAGAGACCACCAATATAGCTTCAGCTGACGGATTGGGCACTGCTGATTTGGATAAGATCGAAGTTAAAGGTGCGGATCTAGAAAAGATTCGCAGGAATTTTCGGAG
>DUKC01000209.1:410-1325 GCA_013329495.1 Thermoplasmata archaeon | reverse complement strand
TCTAGAGGATATCCTGAAAAAATAGAGAAACCTGTAACTGTCTTTTGCGGGATTCAACAGCATCTCGACCAACTACCAAAGGAGCTCCCTGGTCCTGTCATCATATATGGCGATTGTGCCTACAATTCATTAAAGGGGATTGGCTTGCTGGACAGATACCTTAAAGGTGAAAGCTTAGTCATCAGAGAGCGACCGGAGTTTGGATTAGGAGGATGCTTCCCAAATTTGGGAGGTCGGTCTTGGCCTCAGCACGACCTCCTGGGATTTGTCGACTATGTTGACTCGCTTATCAAATAAATCTATTAAGGATTCTCAAGAATCTCTATTCAACAAAGGAAAAGTTTACCCACAATTTATAGGAAACAAAAAAGATGAAAAAGAAAGAACCAAAAGCTGAAAGCAAAGATCTGGATGTGATCGGAATAGGAAATCTGAACATGGATTTTCACATCAGCATCGAAAGATTTCCGAAAGAAGACGAAAAGATGTTGATTGATGATCTCTCAATTTCCCCTGGAGGGAGTGCCTGTAATTTTGCAGTTGCATGCTCAAGACTGGGGCTCAAAACAGGCTTTATTGGGCATGTGGGCAAGGATCAGCTTGGCAAAGAGATCATCCGCAACCTGAAGGATAGTGGGATAGATCGCCCCCATATCATCTTTGACGAAGAAAAATCCTCTGGAATTAGTCTGGCTTTCACCACTAAACAAGAAAAGCATCTTGTTTTATCCTACAGAGGGGCCAACCAATTATTGAATAAAAGCGATTTGAAGGAGGGATATTTAAAAAGAGCGAGGTTGGCTCACGGAGCGAGCATAACTCCTCTGTTGGCCAGAGAGATAGGGGAGATCTCTTCTAACCTAAGAATCGGCTCTTCTCTGGATGTGGGAGCCGAATTTTTGAGTATAAGCACGG
>DUKC01000209.1:0-335 GCA_013329495.1 Thermoplasmata archaeon | reverse complement strand
AAGTTCTCGTGGTGTGCAAAGGATCCGAAGGAGCAAGTGCCTCGGATGGTAGCAGCTTCTTTGATTTCCCGGCATGTGAGGTTGGGGTGAGGAGCACCACGGGAGCGGGTGATGCTTTCTCTGCAGGATTCATCAGCAGCTGGTTGGATACCAAAGACATTCAAAAATCGTTGAGGATTGGAATAGCTGTCTCTTCCCTAAAAGTTCAAGAGGTCGGCGCTCAAAGAGGCCTTCCAACAGTCAAAGAGTTGAAACAATTTCTTAAATCTCAAGGAGAGAAGAAATGAAAAAAAGAGTGCTTTGCTTACTAAGTCTGACATACTCCCACGACTGAA
>DUKC01000149.1 GCA_013329495.1 Thermoplasmata archaeon | reverse complement strand
CTTTAGTTGTGGGAGGAAGTCACTGACTGTTGGGATTCTTAAAAGTCAACCAGACGGAAGCTGATCATAAAAAACTCTCTCTTTTGTTTTGTTGTTCTTGTCTCTTTTAAATTTAATATTGCACCGAAGGCGGGATTTGTAGCCTAAATTTATAAAAGCAGGCTTTGGATTAATAATCATAGAAAAACTATAAATTAAGAAACATTGGGAGGAGACAAAATGAAGGTGAGCAGAATTGATGAGATGAGGAAGTTGGACGGAAGAGCTACAGCAGAATTCGGCATCTCTCAAGAGATCTTGATGGAAAATGCGGGGGACGCGGTATGCTCTGTGATGCTCAAAGAGCTTGGCATAAAAAATCGAAAGTTTGTTGTTTTTTCTGGGACCGGCAACAACGGTGGAGACGGGTTCGTCGTTGCCAGAAAGATTCTCTCAAATGGAGGGGATGCAAAGGTCTTCCTCTTGGGCGACCGATCTAGACTAAAGGGCCCAGCAAAAAAGAATTTTGAGATGCTGCAGAGGCTAAAAATAGAGATTCAAGATGGTAAATCTCTCGAGTGTGCGGAGGCTGAAATTTGCTGTGCAGATGCCGTGGTGGATGCGATATTTGGCACGGGCCTCACGAGAAACGTTGCTGGACCTGCCAGGGATTTAATCAATCTAATAAATGAGAGCGGCAAGCCTGTGTTCAGCGTAGACATTGCTTCTGGAATAAATGGGGACACTGGAGAGATCATGGGATGCTCAGTGAAAGCAGATTATACTACAACCTTTGGCCTCCCTAAAATAGGGAATATGCTCTATCCTGGATACGAGCGAGGGGGGAAGCTCTATCTTTCTCACATATCTTTTCCGCCTTCTCTCTACGAGCCAGGTTCAATCAAAGTCGAGGTTCCTAAACCCAATCCACTTCCAGAGAGAGACCCGAATAAAAACAAGATGGGCTATGGACCAGCCTTGTTCATTGCTGGAGCGACGAATTACAATTGGGCTCCAATTGCTTCTGCTTATTCTATGCTTAAGGCAGGAGGAGGGTATTCCTATTTGGCCTGTCCCAAATCTCAGGTGCCGTTTCTTGCTCAGGAAGGGAGGGAGGTGGTTTTTCTTCCCCAACTGGAAACAAGTTCAGGAAGTGTTGCTCTAGAAAATAAAAAGGAGCTTTTGGAGCAATCCGGAAGAATGAGGATGGTTATGATTGGGCCTGGACTTTCTCTGAACGAAGAGACCCAGGAGTTGGTAAGAGAGTTAGCCAGAGAAATCGAAAAACCGCTGTTGATAGACGGAGACGGAATCACAGCCATTGCCAAAGATGTAGAGCTCATCAAAGGGAGGAAAGCGCCCACCATACTCACTCCTCATTCTGGGGAGATGGCCAGAATTACAAAAAGAGAAAGAACTGAAGTAGAAAGAAGCAAAGTGGATATTTTGCAACAAACATCTAAGGAATTAAATGCCATTATTGTTTTGAAAGGGCCTCACACTTTGATTGGATATCCAGACCAAAGAGTTTTGATTAGTGTCAGTGGAGTTACTGGAGGTAAGGCAGGTATGGCTACCGCAGGAAGCGGAGATGTGTTAAATGGTACCATTGCTGCCATGTTTTGCTCGGGATTAAAGTTGGAAGAGGCAGTGCAAGCGGGAGTTTTCATCCATGGATTGGCTGGAGATCTGGCTGCAAAAGAGATAGGATCAGATGGAATGGTTGCTAGAGACGTATTGAATTATCTCCCTTTTGCGGTTAAACACTACAGAGAGGATTTTGACCAAATTTCCGAAAATTATTATGGAAGCTTCTGTTTGATATAACAAGATGAAGAGGAGGGTAGAAGTCTCTCTTTCTAATTGCTTTTATTAGAAATTAGATGATTTGATAAGGTTTGGAAATTGACATCAATAATTATATTACAAAATGGAGAGGGAGGATGAAAGATCTCAAATCAAAGTTTATTGGAAGCTTAATTGGCACCGTAATAGGAGATTCTCTAGGAGCATGCATTGAGGGATTCCCGGGACATAGAGAAGTAAGAGAGATTAGTCCGAGGTATACTGATGATACTGCGATGATGATCGGAGTGGCTGAATCTTTGATTGAAAATAAAGGGTTTGACGGAGAGTATATGGCAAAGAAATTTGTCGAAAATTATTATACCGAACCCTGGAGAGGTTATGGATTTGGTCCACCTAGAATCTTTGATTTAATAAGATCTGGAGTGAGCTGGGAAGAGGCTGCTAAAGAAATATATCCTGGAGGGTCGTTTGGAAATGGTTCAGCAATGCGAATAGCTCCGGTCGGTATTTTTTGCTATGATGATCCAGTTCAATTGAAAGAGATGGCCTACGGATCTAGCAGAATCACTCACTGCCACCGATTGGGAATGGAAGGAGCGGCTTTGCAAGCGAGAGCGGTGGCTTTAGCGGTGAGAGAGGATCCCTTATTTTTAGAAAAATTGATTGATTTCACAGAAGTTGGTCTCTATAAAAGAAAGTTGAAGAGTGTGAAAAGATTATGGAGTAGAAAAGAAGAAAGGGAAGAAATAGTGAGAGAGTTAGGGAATGGGATTGAGGGTTTCAATTCCGTGCCAGCGGCTATCTTTTCCTTTTCAGCCAATAAAAGCTTTGAAGAAGCTCTGGTGTACGCGGTGAGTTTAGGGGGCGACACGGATACTATTGGAGCGATGACCGGAGCAATTGCTGGAGCTTATTGGGGTATGGAAGGCATTCCAGGGGGATGGAAAAACAAACTCGAAAACAAAAAATACATTGAAGAACTGGCCGGCAAATTATGGCAAATAAAAACAGAGGGAGGAAGAGAAGATTAAAAAAAAGTATGTGTCTTAGCTTTGATTCGTGCTTTTGCGCAATAGGCGGGAAAATTGGTAATACAACCTAGAAGATAAAAGGAGGTGGTTACAAAATATGCAAGGAATGAAAATTTTGTCCATGTCCAAGCAGAGTGAAATGCAAAAATTTGAGGGGTTTGAGGTTCTGAGTTTCGATTGCTATGGAACCTTGATTGATTGGGAGAATGGAATTCTAAATGCACTTAGACCCCTCTTTTCGAGCTGAGAGATAGGCTGCCCTGATGAAGAGATTCTCGAATCATACGCCGAGTTTGAGCGGGAATTGGAACAGCAAGAATACATCGGCTACAGAGAGGTTCTCAGAAGGGTGGTTGAGAAGTTTGGAGAAAGAAAAGGATTTGAGCCAAAAGCCAACGAGCTGGACTGCCTCGCAGACTCACTGAAAGGGTGGAATCCTTTCCCGGACACGATCGAAGCCTTGAAAACGCTGAATAAACGTTTCAAACTTGCGATCATCTCAAACATTGATGATGATCTGCTTGCACGCACTGTGGATCGACTAAAAACAAGGTTTGATTGGCTAATTACTTCACAGCAAGCGAGGGTCTACAAACCATCAAAGAGGATGTTTGAGTTTGCTCTTGAGAAGATGGACATTTCTCCGGCAAAAATACTGCACGTCGCACAGAGTATGTACCACGACATTATCCCGGCAAAGTCCATGGGTCTCTCGACTGCTTGGATCGATAGAAGAAGAGGTAAAAAAGACCCAGGTGCTACACCTTTGGCATATTGCAGACCTGATATTAAAGTTCCTGACTTAGAATCTCTGGTTTCGCTGATAGGAATGAAATAGGGTAGAAAAAGGGGAAAAAGATATGCCTGCTGCGACATGGCTTGCGGGGTTTGCAATCGTTAGGATAAAAAGGGGGAAATATAGAAGCACTGGCTGGATTAGATTTCTTGTGCTTTCTCTGCAATATCTACTAGAATATCAACGCTCGATTTCAGCTGCTTTGTATTTCCCAAGAAAGCGTCGGGAGCCTCCAAGCTTATTTTATTTTTTTGGATTAACATGAAAAATAGGGATGGTTTCTTCAAGCTTAGAATTTTCTTCTGAAGGGGCGGATCCACTATTCTCAGGGTTATTGCTTCGTCACTTTCCTTTACCTTAAACAATTCATCAAACTCAGGATTTTCAACCCGTGTGAGCCTCATCTCTTTTACGGAAAGACTTTTTTTCATCGACAGGGGGATGCTTCTCATTGAATAAGCCTTGTACCAATACACAGCTAGAGAAAATTCGGCAGGTTTTGGTAGATTTAATCTTATCGTGGTGAATGGGACTCCGTACTCGCGAAACCCTCCGTAGGAGATGCTTACTTCATGCCCTCTATACTCGCCTTCCATTTTCGGCCAACGCAGAAAAGATGCTTTTCTAAAGCTTAGTCCCGCTTGGTGTGCAAGCCTACCCCATTCCTTGTTGCATCTCTCGTTCCATTGCTTAGAAAAAATTCCCATTTTTTTTGTAACAAAAGACCTTACCATACAAATAGTTTTTCTTACCGTACGATGACGTGTCAAGTTTTGGGGGAAACAAGAGAGGAGGTATAAAACCACAGTTTAAGGCCAACTAAGCTAGACTTATTCGTTTGCGGGTTGTCTTGGACATTGATCAAAAAATTGAGCGAAAATGTAAAAACGATAAGTTTAATAGGAAGGTTAACATCGGATAATGAACGAGGTCGGTTCTGGAGGGGTATCATGAAAGCTTATGCGGATTGCATTCCTTGCTTCCTTCGACAAGCTCTTGAAGCGGCAAGAATGGCTACAGATGATGAAGAGGTTCATGAGGAAGTGCTGAGGAAGGTGATGGAGTATCTTAGCAGCGAATCTCTAGACAAAACGCCCGCGGAATTGTCCAAGAAAGCTCACAGCATCGTGAAAGAGATTACAGACTGTGACGATCCCTATCTAAAAGCAAAACAGAGGGACAACGAAACAGCCAAAAGGTTGTACCCCAAAGTTAAGCGAATGATAACCAGCTCAGCAGACCCGTTGTTGACGGCAATCAAACTTGCAATTGCAGGGAACATCATCGATCTTGGTGTGTCAAGCAGTTACGATGTTGAGAAGACTATGACAAACGTACTAAAAACTGATTTCGCCATTGACGAGTACAAAAGTCTCAAAAAAGATCTGGATAAGGCTAAGCAGGTGCTATACATAGGAGACA
>DUKC01000088.1:631-5659 GCA_013329495.1 Thermoplasmata archaeon | reverse complement strand
AGTTTATTCTAGTTGTCCTCATTCTAAGAAGCTCCCAAGCAGCTCAACCGTGGCTTTATTATCGTTCTCCCCAGGAATAACTAGGGTGATTATTTCGAGATGGATGCCTGCTCTAAAAATTTCTTTTATCGACTGAAAAACGTGCTCAAGTTCAATACCCCCGCACATTCTTTGGTAATGCGCTTGATCTCCTTTTAGATCCACCCTCATTGCATCTAGAAACTCTTTTGATTTCTTTATTACCTCGGATTTCATGTATCCATTTGTTACAAAGTTGTTGGTTAACCCTTCTCTTTTGGCAAGAGTGCCAGTATCCACACAATATTCAAAGAAAACTGTTGGCTCAGTGAAGGTGTATGAAATTCCTTCGCAGCTTGAAGATTTTGCGGCTTGAATGATTTTATTGGGAGGTAAATCAAGTTCTGCAGTTTCGTCCGGACCAGCTTGAGAGATATCAGCATTCTGGCAATGCTTGCACCTGAAGTTACAACCTACTGTTGAAAAAGAGAAGGCGAAAGAGCCCGGCCAAAAATGGTAAAAAGGCTTCTTTTCTATAGGATTTACAGAGTAAAAACAGGCTTTGCCATAAACCAAGGAATAAAGTTTTCCCCCGATGTTCTTTCTCACCTTACAAAATCCGGTTTTCCCCTCTGAGATAGTACCTTCTCTGTAGCAGAGGTTGCATTTAACTTTCGAGTTTAGCCTTTTATAGAAGAGAGCTTCCTTTATCTTCTCTTCCTGCGAGTTATCGGACAAATTGCTCCACACGCGTCACATTTAAGCATGATGATTCTTCCTCTTCTCTCTAAACGGGTATCTGGCCTTTTGCACACGCTGCATATTACATAGATGTCTATGTATCGATTGAGTCTGTCTTGAAGCTGCTCTTTTGATATTATGCCCTGAAATATAACCCGGGTACCGCTTTGTTCACCAGCAGTTCCAATCTCTCTGAGTATGTAGGGGAGAAAGTGAGAGGCATCCCTGTGAATGATCTGCTGTATCTCTGCAAAATTGCGCCAAATTGTTCGCTTTCCCTCATAAAGTATGTCTACCCGGGGGATCACAAACCTAGATTCCGAGCTTAATTCGTTTGGAAGAGCTTCTTTGGCTCTTGAGAGCATAGAGAAATAATCCATAAGAGAAGATATACACCAAGCCTTTAAAAATATTTTTGATTGCCCTTTTTCAACAATTGATCAAAAATGACTTGAACCCAGATGGCATCGTGCTCAAGCAGAGGAGATTCACTTATGAGGGTTGCGTTCAGCTCATTTTCAAGCAAAAGTTCAAGAATCGCCTCTATCTCCAAATCACTCCTCTTCAAGGGAGTGTGATAGTATTCATTTCCATTCTCATAGAAAGTTCCTGAAAGATGAATTAAATAGAGGGGAATGCTCAAGTCTGCTGTCTTATCGAAAATGCAACGGATGGTTTCTTTTGCATTTAACTTTCCGTTAGATCGAGCATGCATGTGACCAAAATCCAACACGGGAACAGTATCATTGACTCTCTTGCAGACTTCAACCACTTCTTCTATGGAACCGAAGAGGCTTTGCTTCCCTGTCGTTTCTATCCCAATCTTTGTTTGATTGCCTCTTTTCTTAAATAGATTCCTAAGGTCACGAGTTTGCCTGACCACTCTAGTCATTACCTCTTCTTTGGATAGATCGTTGTACATCGCCGGATGAATTACCACGGTCTTTGCTCCCATTAAAGCAGCGAGTTTGCCAGCGGTGATTACCTTTTCCCTGCTTAGCTGAACATTAAATTCATCTCCTGCTAAATTCGTGTAGTAAGGGGCGTGAACGTGCATCTCGATATCAAACGCCTCAGAAAGCTTTTTTAGTGTTTCTGCTTCTTCTTCACTTACTGTACTTTCACCCTTAATGAGTTCTACTTCTATGGCATTCAAACCCAGGTTTTTTGTGTAGATTAAGCCATCTTTGTATGTTCTTCCTTTGCAAGACAAAGGTATACCTGCGAATCCAAACCGTATCATTTGTCCTCTCGATTAAAAGCCCAAAAAGCTATCTATTAGTTTATAGCAACATGTATTTATACTTTTCTGCTTTAAATGGGGCAAAGAGATGTTGGAGAATTTCTGGCTCGGGATGATCTTTCTAAAGACTATTAGGTACCGTTCAGGAGCGAAAACGTCGAATTTTTGAAATGTCTTTTCGTGAACTAACCCCCATCTTACGCAAGGGGACTTCTCGGCGTAGAAGTTAAAATCGCTAAAAATCTAGATTGAATAAAAATTTATATAGTGTGTTTGTTTATAAATTATGAAAGATTTTGCTGAGTTTTGCCATGTTGTCGCAGATCGCATTCATTCTGCGGTATCAAAGAATGTAAGGGACAATCCTTTGGCCATTGGAACTCAAGTGGGCATGGGAGCAGATGGCACACCAACAGACCTTATTGATAAAATTGCCGAAGATGAAGCGATGAAGGCGGTCAAACAATCGGGCCTGAATATGAATGTATTGAGTGAAGAAGCTGGCTTTGTTGACAAAAAGGCAGAATACACATTGGTGCTAGACCCTGTGGATGGCACCAGAAACGCCTGCAGAAACCTTCCCTTCTATTGCACTTCCATAGCAATAGGTAAGGCCAGCCTATCTGATGTGGAATATGGGCTGGTTATGAATATCCCCTCTGGGGACGTGTACGAAGCGAAGAAAGGCAATGGAGCATATCTAAATGGAAAGAAGATAAAGGTTAGGGAGTATGAAAAGGAGAGCTCTTTGTTCAGCTTTGTCAGTGGAGGAATCAAAAAAGAGTTTACAGAAAGACTTTTAGACATGCCCCATCTCAGGGCGCTTGGAGCTTGCGCTCTTGAGATGTCTTTGGTCGCTTCAGGTGCACTTGACGGTTACCTGATGTTTAATCCCGTAGCAAGGATAACGGACATAGCTGCGGGAGCTCTGCTGGTTAAAGAAGCGGGAGGGGTGCTCTATAACGCAAAAGGAGAAGAATTGAATTTGCCTTTTGATGTTAAAGATAGAACCTCGGTTATCGCTTTAAGTTGCAAAGAAATAAAGAAGGAATTTCTATGAAGTGTGGCCTTTATTGCAGATCCAATGCAAAATACGCATTGCGGCTCTCAAAAGAGATTTACTCTTTTTTAAAAAAAGAGGAGGAGGTCCTAGCAGAGAAAGGTTTTGCTAAGGCTGCTGGGCTTGAGGGAGTTTCCCTTAAGCAAATTAATAAAGAGGTTGATGTTGTGGCTGTGGTGGGTGGAGACGGAACCCTACTTAGAGCGCTGCAAGAAATAGATAGGCCCCTGTTTGCCGTAAACACTGGAGAATTAGGTTTTCTGACTGAGGTCGAACCCAAATACGTTTTTGAAGGATTAAAAAGAGTGTTGGAGGGTAAATATCAGATTGAGGAGAGAATAAAGCTCAAGGTGATGCTTGATAAAAAAAGACTTCAGGATGCAGCAAATGAAGTGACTCTCCATTCAACTCAAACCACAAGAATTTTAGACCTGGAGGTAAAGGTGGAAGGAGAACTGGCTGAAAAGATAAAAGGTGATGGATTAATAGTCGCCACTCCAACGGGATCAACTGGTTATGCTTTATCAGTTGGAGCGCCAGTAGTAGACCCTGGAGTCGATGCCTTCATTATAGCGCCCATTGCACCATTCAGACTTTCTTCAAGGCCTTTTGTTGTACCATCTTCAAAAAAGATTCAACTCCAAATTTCGCATCCTTCATTAAATGCCCAGCTCGCCGTAGATGACATACAAAGGTACGATATAAAAAGAGAGAGCGAGGTTGTGCTTACCAAATCTGAACGAAAGGCAAGATTTGTTAGGTTTGGAAGTTCTTTCTATCAGAGGGTGAGACATAAACTTACTCGGTAATTTTAAATTCTTTGCAAGGAATCCAAGATTTCTCTTTTAAACTTCTTAAAATCGCCCAAATTCTTCTTTAAAACTTTAAAAACCAATTCATCATCAACAGCCCCATATCTATGCACTAAGATATTTCTGAAGGCTCTCATTTTACTCAATTTACTAGCCATCCCTTCAGATATTATTTCTGCTTCGCTCAATTTTTTAAATAGGTCTCTTTCATCGGCTGGAATTCCAAGCCTTAATCTGGTAACAATAAGACCACAAATGTCTATTGCGCATTCAATTGCAATATGCAAAAGCCTTTCACAACCTCTTCGCTTTTCAATAGAGCCTACATATTCTTCAAACCTTTCTGGAGTCACAGTCCTAAGCTCTTTTAGATATCCTTCGAGTTCGTCTACCTTTGCCAAAATTCTTTCTTTATTCATGAGTGATTTCCTCTAGATACCCATAATAGTACTTTTTAAAGCTTTCAAAATCTTTGATGGTTTGAAAGGCAAGCCCATAAAACAAGTCTTCGTTTCTACAAAATATCTCCTTTCCATCTTTTAGAATATTAATTTTTACATATAAAGGCAGCTGTTGAAAAATTTGGATGTCGATCTTATTGCTCACCAAACTAAGATATTTAAGCCTCTTTTCTGACAAAGATAAATTTTCATATCCTTCTGGCATCAAAACTATGCAAACATCTATATCAGAACTTCTTCCTCCTTTTACGTAACTCCCAAAGAGTAGGACAGCAAGTACCTCTTCATCCTTCTTTATTTTCTTTAAAAAATCATTGTCAAAGATCTTTCGATTTGCTTCCATAAAGAAAGATATGTATTTGCTGATTTAAATATATTGGAGTTGGCTTAAAAGTTTGGCCTTCTATAAGAGATTTGATACAGCATCTCCGAAAGAATTTGGGAATGTAATGGTATGATTCTCTAGATTCCTTTGATATTAGTTCAATCAATCGTTTTTTCCATATTTGACAGATTTGGAGGCTTTTTATTTATTGAGGTGGTGCGGAGAACAGATAGAGTAGCTGTAGAGCTAAGGGAACTGCAAACCAATAAAATTTGGGAAAAAAAGTCAGGATTAGATCGCATCTTGAAGTTGGACTTATTTTGAATTTTTTGGACAGCTTTGTGTAAAAGAGAGTACAAATGGAAGGC
>DUKC01000088.1:0-502 GCA_013329495.1 Thermoplasmata archaeon | reverse complement strand
CCAAACAGAAAGCCTGTTATGAGCCTCGAAATGTTGGTGCTTTCCCAAAGGCCCATGTACTGAGGAACGGCATCGATAGCCATTGATCCCACCATTAGTGCGATCAAGATGACAAATCTCCAGTTTATCTTAAATCTTTTGAATACCATGAGCAGCATACCTATTGCCATACCAAGTTCTCTCCCTGAGCACCTGCTGCAAAGGGGCATTTGATTTCCATTCATGTGGAGACTCCTGTCTGACCCCTGATGGCAGGAAGAGTCGCCAGACCCATAGATCCAACGCCATGGTTGAGAAAGATTAGCCGTAAATTCTAGATTATCTATAGAAGCAGGCTGTCCCGATAGATCGGGCACTGAGTTTGGAGGCAAAGCCAGAGGTGCTATGAACATTACAGCTGCTCGAAAAGTGAACATTGCGGCAAGTGCAATAATGATCACAATGACCAAGATACGCAGCAGAGACTTTAACCCACTCTTATTGAATTGTTTAGCCCAGCGAA
>DUKC01000125.1:4561-5244 GCA_013329495.1 Thermoplasmata archaeon | reverse complement strand
GTATAAAAACCCCTATATTTTACCCTAAGGAGAGAGGCGAAGAGCTTGCAGGATCCTTGCTTGGGTTTGGGAGAAATAGGGCACGTAGCAACTACATTTATAGAAAGTGTTGCGGAGGTTATAATTACCTCTATGGAGAGCTTATGCTATTTGGTTGATAGTTTTACAAATGCAGCATGCTGGAGAGTGGTGAGCACAACCGTAGATGGCGCATGCGGCATTTTAGATACCGTAGCTAACACAAAAGTTGGAGTGGCAGTGCTTGAAAACATCTGCGATCTAAGCGATGTACTGTCATCCTGCTTAAATTATTGTTTTAGAGATTTTGCTTGGCGCTCGCTCGATATAATTTGCACCCACTTGGAGTGCACAGCCGCAGCTCCATGCCCGTGTCTGTGGCCGACGATGTGTATCTCTCAGCTTGCAAGCATTTTTGGAATAGTATTGGGGTCTGCCTTGCTTCCAGGTCCTTTGTGAAAAACTCCTATCTACTCACCCATCATACCCTACTCTTTCTATCTCTCCCCTAATTTTCCAAACCCTAATTTTCTAAAAAGATGTGATTGCTCATTTGTCAAGGATATAGAAAGTGGAGGGAAGATGATTCTTTTTTCTTTCTTCCCGATCGCTTTTCAATTTTAAAAGGGCAACATTTTATCTAAAATTGCCCTTTACTGCTTCAA
>DUKC01000125.1:297-4543 GCA_013329495.1 Thermoplasmata archaeon | reverse complement strand
AATGCAAGAAAGCCCACGACTTTAGTCGCAGGAGGAAGTCACTTTTGAGCAGACTGGCAAACCGGGGCTTTCAAACCCTTAAATTGATGCCAAGTTTTTCTATTAGTTCCTTATAACGATTTCTAATGGTAACTTCGGTGATTCCTGCAACTTCTGAAGCCTCTCTCTGAGTTCGCCTTTCCCCAGATTGAATTGATGCAATGTAAAGGGCAGCAGCAGCAACACCTGTTGGTCCTCTACCAGATGTCAGTTCATTATCTACAGCTTGTTTCAGTATTTCCTGAGCTCTCGACTCGACTCTGCCACTTAATTTGAGGTCTGAAGCGAATTTTGGAATGTAATCTGCAGGGGATGCTGGCATGAGCTGCAACTTTAATTCTCTGGCTAGAAAGCGATAGGTACGTCCAACTTCTTTCCTGTTCACCTTCGACGCACCCGCTATCTCATCCAGGGTTCTAGGAACTCCGCACTGTCTGCAAGCTGCGTAAAGCGCAGCAGCGGCAACACTTTCTATAGACCGCCCTCTTATCAAATTCTTTTCCACTCCTTTCCTGTAAATCATTGCCGCATTCTCTCTGATATCCCTCGGCAATCCCATACCACTTGCCAATCTATCCAATTCTGATAATGCAAATGCAAGGTTTCTCTCTGTTGCATCTGAAATTCGTATTCTCCTCTGCCATTTCCTCAATCGGTACAATTGTGCTCTGCTTCGCGTGGGTATTGATTTTCCATAAGAATCCTTGTTTTTCCAACCAATTTCCGTGGACAATCCCTTATCATGAATCGTGGGCGTGGTGGGTGCTCCTGTTCTGGCTCTTTTCTCTCTCTGTTCTGAGTCGAAGGCTCGCCACTCTGGTCCCTCATCAATAAAAGCCTCATCTATTACCAGCCCGCAATTTTCACAAATAAGTTCTGCCCTGTCATAATCACGTGTCAGGCGCGTGCTTCCACACTCCGGGCACTTTGTGACTTCTTCAACTTTTTCTTTCGTTCTTCTTACCATCTTCAAATCCGAATATTTTTAAATTTTTTTGTTTTTGCAAAGTAATAAATATACGTAATGTAATGGCCCATCTTATATTTAAAGTTTTGCGTGCTCGACCCCAAAAAATCTCTTGGCTTTTATCCCTTTACCACTCCGAGGGGAGTCATTTTGGCAACTTTTCTAGAAATTCCCGCTCCCTCAACAGCCTCAACAACTTGTGAGACATCCTTGTACGCATCTGGAGCCTCTTCCGTAACAACTTTCAAACTAGCTGCACGTATGTAAGTACCTTTTTTCTTTAGTGCGTCGATGATCTCATTGGCCCTAAACTCTCGTCTGGCTCTGGTTCTAGACATTAGCCTGCCTGCACCATGACAAGTGGTTCCCCAGGTTTCCTTCATCGCCTGCTCTGTCCCGACCAACAGATAACTGGCCGTTCCCATGTCTCCAGGAATCAGAACAGGCTGACCAACCGATCTGTATTCTGTTGGCACCTGTTCCAGGCCTTTGCAGAATGCTCTGGTAGCACCCTTTCTATGCACATAGACTTTCTTTCTTTTCTTGTCAACCTCATGCTCCTCTAGTTTTGCGATGTTGTGACAAACGTCATAGATGACCTTTAATCCCATGTCCTTTGCAGAATAATTGAGAGTTTTTTCGAAAGCTTCTCTTACCCAATGTGTAATCATCTGTCTGTTTGCAAAAGCAAAATTTGCACCGCAGGCCATGGCTTTGAAGTAGTCCTCAGCTTCTTTGGATTTGACGGGTGCGCAGGCGAGCTGTCTGTCTGGCAGGTCTATGTTGTACTTTCTCACAGCTCTCTCCAAAACTCTGAGGTAATCTGTGCAGATCTGATGTCCGCAACCTCTAGAACCTGTATGAATCATGACAGCAATCTGTCCTTTATTTTCGATGCCAAAAGTCTTTGCCACCTCCGGCTCGTATATCTCCTCAACTCGCTGAATCTCCAAAAAGTGATTTCCTGCACCCAGTGAACCGAGCTGAGGTATCCCCCTCCTTTTTGCATCCTCAGAAACGAGAGAAGAATCAGCGGTTTTCATCTGTCCTTTCTCCTCAATGAATTCCAGATCCTCTTTCCATCCATACCCATTGTCCACAGCCCACTTCGCTCCTTCTTCCAAAACCTCTTCTATTTCTTTTCCTCCCAATCTCACTTTTCCTTTCGAACCGACACCGGATGGCACATTTGCGAACATTTGATCGACCAAGCCACGAACTCTCTTTTCATCCAAATCATTGCTTGTCAAATTGGTTCTCAGCAGCCTTACGCCACAATTTGAAACTACGAAGTTGTTCGCTATAAAATTATGGAGAGGACTAGAAACTGTAATGTCAAACACCTCTTCTACTCCTTTCGGCCTAATGCTTTTTATTGCATCAAATCCAAACTCCTCATCATATATTCCAACCGAATCCCCCTTGCCTAGATATTTTACCTCTCTCATTCCCTCAGAAGTCAGGATTGGATGATCTAAGGTTGCATAAATATGATATCCCCCCTTTGTGCTTATCTCAAAAATCCTATCTCGCTTTTCAAGTGCTAGACGAATTTGGGCTTTTTCTACCCTATTTTTTAAATAGTCAAAAATAAGAACCTTCTCTTTACAATTCAAATTTTTTATTTCTTCGAGGCCTCCATCCCCCATCGCTACTTCAGTGCTTCCTGAGAGACAGTTGATGTCGAAACCCACTCCGCCAGGAGAGATGACTCCTTCTTCGCTATCAGTTGCAGCAACACCTCCAATCGAAAAGCCATAACCCGAGTGAATATCCGGCATCGCCATAGATCCGCCCACCAGTCCAGGCAGCGTGGCAACGTTTGCAACCTGTTCAAGGGCATTATCTCTTTTTATTTGGTCAATCATGGAGGGGCTGGCAAAGATCAGGCCTTCCGCCCTCATTCTCACATTTCCTCTCTCTCCATGATAACTCGAAGGTATCCTGTATCTGTACCTGTCTATCTTTTCCAAAGGGCCGTTCCACATTTTTTTTCCTCACAAGAGTCTATATATCAAATAGTACTCTTACTATTGAATAATCTTTGTGTTTTTCTATAATAAGATTATGGTAGGTGACACCCTTTATCTCATCTCCATATCGGTGTTTATTCAGATCGTACACCTCTCCCTTTGCTGTTACTTCAAGCTCCAACCTCTCCTCATTTAGGTTTAGATCGAAGCTGTCAAACACCAATGATTCTGCTCCATAATAGTACAATAACTTTGAGAGAAAATCCACCAATAGCTCTTCAACGTTGTCCGCTTTTATTTTAAATTCCCTGACAATTTTAGATTCGATCTCGGAGCCATCAGTGATAATGCTGAACATCCCATTTGCAACTTCTTCAAACGCCCTCGTCAGAGTTTTGCCTTTCGCTTCTATTCCAATATCTGCGGTGTGCTCAAACAAACGATATCCATCCCTCATCATATCTTAAATAGAACCTTCTCGATTAAAAATCTTCTCTTTTGAATAGTAAGCAACAAGCTGAAGACTCAAAGGAAAAAAATTGTGTTGTAACAGCAGAGTCCCAACCGAGTTGCTATTGGGTGAATAATCTAATCAAAAGGACTGACTCTTCCTGAAGTACTTTCTTTGTTAATTCTGCAACTTTCAACAGATAGAACTTCTTTTGCGTTACCCGAGCGCGGTCTAGTTTTTCGGACCAGCAAGCACTGCGCTCCATACGAAACAATTGGTAAACCTACACTAAACGCGAGTATACTGGCCAACAGGTGATAGGCAATAAATGGCAAGGCCATTTCATAACAAGTCATTAGACCTGCCAATGTGTGGTGATAGAATGGAGTTAGGATCCACCATCCAAAGTTTGTCCATCCATCATAGATCACTGTGAGCAAGATACCTAAACAGATCCCACATCCCATTGATCTGAGGCTAAGCCTAGAGAACACTCTTTTCCATTTTTCTCTCCTCATTGAACTTGCAAGACAAACGAGAACGAGTCCAGAATAGGTGAACACTGCTATGCTCGAAAATTCATTGAAGCTCCCTAAGAATAAATCGCTACCTCCCATAGCTAACAAAGGAATTACCATAGCATAAGGTTTCGGATAAAAGATTGCTGCGAGGAAAGCTAACAGCATTAACAGTGCAAAGCTGAGAAAGGTTTGCATTCCCAGCAATATTAATACATATCTAGCTCCAGCCCCCATGGATATCAAACCAATCATTCCGAGAAGCTTATTTTTGCTCATCTTATCCATTTTTTCACAT
>DUKC01000125.1:0-162 GCA_013329495.1 Thermoplasmata archaeon | reverse complement strand
GAGAACGACAAATTTATATATTGCTTTTTTACTCCCCACTGGGTAAAGCATAATGCTCCTAAGGAGAGGAGCATGAGTGAAAAAAGTGCAAAGAGCAAGAAGAGCAAGTTAGGTACTTTTAAAAAATAAAGAGAGAGGTAAAAAATGAAAAAGAGAGAGATT
>DUKC01000042.1 GCA_013329495.1 Thermoplasmata archaeon | reverse complement strand
GCTCATAGATTCCTGGCTTGCCGAAGCCTGGGCAAAAGAACATATAACCATGATATCCAACACGGGGCTCTTCATCAGCACAAGAGATGCCAATGAGCTCCTGTCTGCTTCCCCAGTATATTTTACTAAAGGGAATGCTGCCCAGGAGATCATTTCTCCCTCCATGCCACCAGATAGGGATGAGCGCTATCGTCCTGTGTGGCCGATGGACGGCATAGAACTGGATGGAAAAATATACGTCTTTTATATCCTGGTGGACTGCGGTGCATCCGACGAGAAAGGCGAAGAAGCTGAGCTCGATATAAATTTATACGGCACGGGTTTGGCTAGGGCTACCTATCCTTATATACAGTTTAAGAGAGTTCGTCCGACGGTTAGCCCAACTCCACCAAAAGACCCGGCAAACCGGTGTGAACACCCGTTCATTTGGTGGAACAATGACTTTGGTGAGAATCTGACCCAGGTACCCGCATTTGGCACAGCGGTTCTCAAAAAACCTGTCGGAGGCTATATCTACATCTATGGGAGCAGAATTGAGTTTGGCAGGGATAAAATAGTTCATGCCGTTTCTCTCGCCCGCGTGTTGCCAGAAAATTTTGAGGATGTCACCCAGTATGAATATTTGGTGGGCCCTGGACCGAGATGGGGAAAAGATCCAAAAAGAGCGATAACGGTGTTTGAAGGAAACTCAAACGAGCTTTCGGTATCATACAACAGATATCTAGGAAAGTACGTGGCAGTTTATTCATACGCGGGTGCAGTAGGGCAGGATGGAAAGATCCCGCCAGGCAACCTTGAAGAGATACACCTCAGAACTTCTGAAAAACCATGGGGCTCTTGGAGTGAGTCTATCACGGTTTACAAAGGCAGAAAGTCGTGCGAGGGGGATATATGCTATGCGGCAAAGGAGCATCACGAATATTGCGAACAAGATGGAAAAATTATTTATGTGACGTACGTAAGCCACCAACGATACTTTCCTGACCTTATTAAAATTGAATTGGAAAAATAATAACCTAAAATTCTTGTCCTTTTTGGAATCCTTCTTCGAACACCAATTTCTGGGGTTTATATCCAGATCCTAAAAAGATTAGTTTTGCCGCTCCATAAATAGGGCTTAAATCAATGGAATTGGCAGGTGCAATCTTTTTTAGGCTGGGGACTAATTGCAACTCTGTTTTGATAGGGTCTGAAAAAAGAAAAAAAGACTTTGAAATCTGGCCACCAAAAACTATACAATCTGCTTTAAAGTTGGAAGCGATTGGCTTTAGTATTTTGCCAAGCCTTTGACCCATCTCTTTGAAAGTTTCTAAACTAGCTCTATCTTGTAACTGCTTCCCCCTCCTTGCTATTTCCTCCACGCTTACGCTCCCTTTTTGCTTGCTTAGCTCTTTGTATCTAGCGAGGACCCATCTCTGAGAGATTTTATCTTCCGCAATCCCATTTTCATAGGGCATGCCTCCGATCCAGCCTAAGGGAGGCACTCCATTGCCTTTTAACAATATCTGGTTTCCAGCCATGAATGCAGAGCCGACCCCAGTTCCAAGCGTAACGCCGATTGCCCGGTTGCAACCTCTCGCTTTGCCTATCCAAGCATCGCCCCTCAGAAATGTCCATGCATCGTTCTCGAATCTGATTTCTTTTAGTTTCAAGCGGTCCTCAAGCTTTTGTTTCAGGTTCAGACCGTAAAGCTTGCCGAACTTATGCAACCGAGGAGGGATCAGACAAACACCCTTTTCGTAATCGAAAGGACCCGGCATTCCAATTCCTATGCCTGCAATTTCAATCCCCAATCTCTCAGCCATTTTGCGATACAAATTTGAGGTTTGAAAAAAAGTTTCAATTATTGACTCTGCAGACCCCTGTGAATTAAAGGGCCTTTTCTTAAAGCTATTGTTTAAGATTGCCCCATCTGAAGAAACTATGGCCGATTTTAGCGACGTTCCTCCAACATCCAATCCTACCGCAAATTTCCTTTTCTCTCCTCTCTTCGGGGGGTGTTGGACAAAGTTTTTGGATTCCATGGCTGTATTCTCCAACCATCTACACGACTATGGGTTCTATTCCTGTTAGTTTACACACTTCTGCTATCTCTTCGGAGTGGTCGCCCTCCACGGTTACCAGATGGCCGATGAAGGGGATGTGACGCCCGCACTGCTTCCACAGTTCGTCTATGCCAGCCATCTCAAATTCAACCTGAGTGGTGCAGGCAGGGTAGCCCATATCACTGTTTGTAACAACCCCTTTGATTATGATCATTGTATCGAGAGTTGGCGAGAGTAGAGTTCCTGTGATCTTCCTACCCTTTTCCCATGTGGTCTGCTGAGACAGGCTCCTTCCAGACTCGTAATGGATCGAAGCAAGATAGGGCTCGCATTCTTCATTGAATCCTTTCAATTTTGATGCACACAGACAATGTGCATTAATTACTCTGGAGTTTTTTTCATTGAAGATCGGGTCTCCCATAAAAACAGGCTTGTTTGATGTGTAACTGACTATAAGCATATTTACAAACCCATTGGGATCGGCCTCACAACCAGCAACTACTCCCTCATCATTTAATCTTGCTACACCAAAGCAGGGGGCTGCAGCCAGTCTATCTATAAGGTTGCTCTGATAGCAATTTATCATAAGTGCATCAGAGTTTGTTCTAGCTATCATGTTTTTTAAGATGAAATAACATTTTACGGCCCTCAACGCTTCATCATCTTTTACCTCCGGTCTTTTTCCCTTTGCCTTACTCAAAAACCCCCTATAGGTTTCCTCCATTTTGCTGTTTATCTCTGTTTTATTGAACTCATCTATGAACTCCTCGAGTGAAATAAACTCAACCTCAAGCCCCAGCCTTTCTTCTGCCTCTCGAATACACTCATAACTTCCAATTCCCAAAGGTTTTCCACCTATGAGTTGATGAACAGGGCCTACGCACAATACTTTAGTCTTTTTCATCTTTGATATGGCCCTGATTGCATTGATCTTTTTTGATAACCAATCAAAACTATCTGTTACAATTGAAACCCAGTGTGACTTGTTTTCATATTTAAATTTCCAGGCAAGAAAAGCATTTTCCAAATTGCTTCCATAGAAAGGTTTTGAAAATTCTTTAGCAAAGATTATCAGAGGTTTATTAAACGTTAAAAATGCATGGGTGTAAGGAACAGTCACGGCAAACCCAAAAACCACCACAGCGCTAACCTCTGAGTTTTGAATTTCAAAGGACCTGGCCAAGACCTCTTCTTCGTTATGAAGGATGTCCCATCCCTCAAACCTCACTTCACCATCAAATCGATCCTCGATCTTTTTGAGCTCTTTTTTTACATTTCTCACTTCTCCGAGGATTTCCTCTTCGTTTCTTGCCCAGCCCCACTCGGCCACTGGCGTAAAACCTCCGGCCATGCCAACCTTAACAGTCGGGGCTGTAAATACGCACCTAATTTTTAAAGTTCTTCTCATTTTATAACCGAACCAAAAATATCTTTTGCTATATTTAAAAGTACTGACCTGCAAAGTTTAGCAGATTTTCTTAATGATTTGGGAAAAATAGAAGTTTTTATATAACTATTTATACTCAATATACCCAATAAAACTGATTTAAATGATTGTTAAGGACCCTACAAAAATAGCTGTAAATCAACTCCAGATTCCAAAGGAATGGAGTGGTTCGATTGTTATAGGATTTGATAAATTTTGTGATCTTGTTGAAGCTCTCGCTCTGAAAGAAAAGAAAAATAAAGGGAGATACCCGATTCTTGCTTTTGATGGTTTTCCTGGAGTGGAGTGGCCCTTCGTATCCCTACTGGAGAAAAGGTTGAGAGAGAGAAATCTGCCTGTAAAAACTATTGGCATCTTCAGCCTTTATAAACAGCCAAAATCCGTATGGAAAATGATATGTCCATTTATCACTTCAGATCCACACTTTGGAAAGGTATTCAAGGGTAAACTGGAAGATTTTTTGGATTTAGAAAAGATAAAAAAGGCAAAGGAGAGAATCAGACAAACTAAGAAAAATGAAGATCAGGTGGTGATCTGGTTTGGATGCGGTGTCGTCAATAGCCTCTTAAAAAAACTGTACGATTACATCTTCTATTGGGATCTAACGAGAGAGAGATTTCTTGAAAAAATCAAAAAAACGCCTCTTTGGCTTGTTCCTTCCGAGGTCATTTCAGAAGAAGGAGTGGCAGATGTTGGAATGTCAATTCAAGAATTCAAACTGTCTCAATATGTTTGCTATCCTGTTTTTGATAAACAGAGGAGAAAGGTGCTGAAACACATGGATTTTTACGTAGAAAGCAATGGGGAGTTGAAAATTTTGCCTAAAAAATCGTTTGAAAGTGTCACTTCAGCCCTCGCTAGGTCTCCAATAAGACTTAAACCGCTTTATATTCAAGGCCCATGGGGTGGAAAATGGATAAAAAAACTAAGAGGGCTGCCAGAAAATTTTGCAAGCTGTGCGTGGGCTTTTGAGGCAGTAGCACCGGACATGAGCCTAATAGTAGATATTAATCATACAGAATTAGAAATACCCTTTATAACCTTGCTCTCAAAAGAGCGAGAAAGGATTATGGGAGAAAAAGCCTCTAAGAAATTTGGATGGTTTTTCCCCCTGCGGGTTCACTACGACGACAGCTTCGATGGCGGGAACATGGCAATTCAAGTCCATCCCAACGGAGTTTATGTAAAAAAACACTTTAATGAGGTTGTTGGACAGCATGAGGCTTATTATATTCTTACTGCTAAACCAGGTTCAAAAGTTTATTTAGGTCTAAAAGAAGACATTAACTTAAAGAGCTTTTATGAAGAGGCTGAGAGGGCAAGAGTGGAGAAGGTACCTCTGGATTACGAACATTATGTAAATAGTGTTTCAAGCAAAGCCGGGGACCTTTTCTTGATCCCTGCGGGGACAATTCATGCGCTTGGAAAAGACCAAGTTTGCCTGGAGATAGGCACGAGTTATGGTTACACTTTTCATGTATATGATTACTTACGGCCTGATTTGAGTGGAAGACTGAGGGAGATACACCTTGATCACGCGTTCAGAGCGATGAAAAGCTACAGAAAAACGGGGTGGGTTGCACGCATCCTAAAGCAATCACCACGAATTTTAAGGAAGGGAAAAGAAGGGGCAGAATATCTGTTGGGAAGGCGGGGGGAGATGCCTTTTGAGGTTCGTAGGCTGGAAGTTACTAAAAAAATAGAAGACGAAACAAGCGGAAGGTTTCATATACTGACCTTGGTTGAGGGTAAAAACGCTGAGATTGAGTCTGCCGAAGACCCCAGAAGATCTATCAAAATAAAATTTTCTGAGACTGTTATAGTACCTGCTTGTTTTGGAAGTTACGCGATTACTGGACGTGGACGCTGCACAATAATAAAAGTTTTGCTCAAAGCTGCATGAGGTGCTCTAGCAATCAAAAGTGAGCCTTGTTTCACAACATGTCGCTCTTCAACTGATGATAAGGGGAAATGACGCAATCTAGTCCGGATTGACCAATTTTACTGTCATTATGCTTTGCCCTGAAAAAGGAACTTTAACCTTGCTTCCCTCTATGGGGAGAGGCATCATCTCTTCTTCTATCAAATTGCACAGATAGGCATTCTTAAACTTGGCTGGAAGTTGCAAAACAGCTTCTCCTTCTTTGCCCTCCGTTTCAAATAGTCTTACTATCCGCCCTTTTTCATCTTCAGAAGATTTTATTGC
This sequence comes from Thermoplasmata archaeon, assembly GCA_013329495.1. Taxonomy (GTDB): domain Archaea; phylum Thermoplasmatota; class E2; order UBA9212; family UBA9212; genus UBA9212; species UBA9212 sp9212u. The sequence continues at coordinate 219 of DUKC01000042.1, read as the reverse complement.
TGTAATAACAAGGTTTGGTTCACTCACCCCGAAAAAGCTTTGGTCAACACCACTTCCCCCTCTTACTGGCCTCCCGTCTAGATTTGGAGCCAAAAGAGCTGCTAAAGGCGGGTTTGCATAGCACCATCCGAAGTGGAGGGCTTCAAAATTCTCAATGGTGCCCTCCTGGGTGGTTATAGAATACCTCATCTTGCTCCCCTTCTGACTTGCTTTGTAGTT
>DUKC01000035.1 GCA_013329495.1 Thermoplasmata archaeon | reverse complement strand
TAAAGAGGACAGTTATAAATCGAGCCGAAAAGTTCATAAGTTTGTCCCGGCAGGCTGTGAAACGAATAGGTGAGATAGGAGCTCGGAGAATTGCAGATGGCGACACCATCCTCACCCATTGCAACTCATCTTGTGCCTTGTCAGTCATAAAAACCGCTTTTAGACAAGGAAAGGATATAAGCGTGTGGACCACAGAATCAAGGCCCAGGCGGCAGGGGCTCATTTCTGTTAAAGAACTGAGTAAGGCTGGCATACCTACAACATTGGTCGTCGATTCCGCAGTCCGTTTCTACATGAGAAAAATCGATAAGGTTGTGGTTGGAGCAGATTCAATTGCTGCAAATGGAGCTGTTGTGAACAAAATAGGAACCTCTCAGCTGGCTCTCATCGCTCATGAAGCAAGAGCTCTTTTCTTTGTTGCAGCCGAGTCATACAAATTTCACCCTCAGACTCTGGTTGGTGAGCTTGTTGAAATTGAGGAGAGAGATGCAACCGAGGTTGTGAATCCTAAGGAATTTCCAGGAATAAAGATAAGGAATCCCGCTTTTGATGTTACTCCCCCTGAATATATTGATCTGATCATTACTGAGAAAGGCATAATTCCTCCTCAGGCAGCTTTTACTTTGTTAGAAGGTTTTAGACTTGAAGAACTTGAAGGGAGTTAAAAATGGAAGAAATTTTAGCGAAATATAGGATAGAATCAAGCTTGTCATTGGCAGATGCAGCTGAAGAAATATGTAAGGAGGAAAGTGTTGGTACATGGACAGAACTCAAAACGCTCGAACCAGAAATACAAAAGAGATTGAGTGCAAATGTCATCGAACTTGATGAGGAATCAAAAACAGCAACCATTGCCTATTCAATTGATGAATATTCTCACGAGCCTGGAGGCATACCCCAATTGCTGTCCTTCGTTGCAGGCAATTTGTTCGGTCTCTCCTTGCTGAAGCATGTTAGGCTGGTTGATATCGAACTTCCTTCCACAATCGTGAAGCTTTATCAGGGGCCAAAATTTGGAATAGAAGGGGTCAGGAATCTGATTGGCGTCAAAAAAAGACCGCTGATAGGAACAATCATTAAGCCAAAGATAGGTTTGTCCCCCAAAGAACAGGCTGAGGTTTTCTACAAGGCAGCTCGGGGGGGAATTGATTTTGGAAAGGACGACGAAAACCTGGTTAACCAGGCGTTCTGCCCATTGTTAGAAAGAACGAGACAGATAGCCGAGGCGATCGACAAGGTCAAGGAAGAGACTGGAAGGAAGGTTTATTACGCAATAAATGTCACCACCCGTGCGGACAGAATAGTAGAGGTCGCGGAAGACGCTCTGAGCAACGGTGCAACCTGCTTAATGGTAGACATGCTGTGCGCAGGATATGCCGCGATTAGAGCTTTGGCAGAAGATGGCAAAATAAACGTTCCGTTACACATACACCGCGCAGGTCATGCGGCCTTCACTGAGGATCCTCATCATGGAATCACCATGTTAGTTCTTGCAAAATTAGCCAGGCTGGCTGGAGGAGATCAGTTGCATACGGGAACCGTGGTAGGAAAGATGAAAGGAACGAAAGAAGAAGTCATTCAAACCAATGATTTTCTCAAGAACGAGTGGTTCGGACTGAAGAATGTTTTTCCTGTTGCGTCCGGTGGTGTTCATCCTCTTTTGATTCCTAGGATAGTGGGGTTGCTTGGAAGAGATATCGTTATTCAGGCAGGGGGCGGAGTTCATGGGCATCCCGGTGGTACCGAAGCAGGAGCTAAGGCGTTAAAACAAGCTTTAGATGCTGTGCTGCAAACAATCCCATTAGAGGAGTATGCTGAAGATCACAAGGAGCTTAGAGAAGCTGTCGAAAAGTGGAAATAGGCACCAGTCAACTACCCCTCCCTATCGGAAGGGGTCTTCTTGGCTTTTAAAAGATAAATTTCTGAAAAGACAGTTAAAGCACAACTATCAAATAGTCATGTACCCCAAATTGAACCTCAAAAGCAAATTCATCTTCCTCGCGAGCTAAGTCCCCATCTGCAAAGGGAAGAGTAGTTCACTGGTTACAGCAACCAATACAGAAAATTGAGTATGATTAAACGTATCATTGAAAATCCTGAATTGGCATCGACGCTCGATGAGGACGAGACGATGGAATTACTCAAACGAGCAGAAAGTATCATCCAGCAGGAACCAAATCTTCTGGAAATCCCTTCAGGAAATGTCATTTTTGTAGGTGATACTCATGGGGATTTCGATGCTACCAAGATTGTAATCAAACGCTATCTTAAACCCCCGAACAAGATAGTATTTTTAGGAGATTATGTTGACAGGGGTACTGATTCCAAGCAGAATATTGATTATTTGCTTGCATTGAAAACAATTTATCCAGAGCGGTTGCTTTTACTTCAGGGAAATCACGAGGGCAGAAAAGCAATGTATTTTTCTCCGGCCAATTTTTGGCAAGAGTTAAGCCCTGCACTCTCTGGGCAATATGCAGAAACTCTTTCGAAATTGCCTTATGTCGTGAGTACTTCCAATGGAATAATAGCCCTGCACGGTGCGTTGCCTTCAGTCAGCAACCTTCAAGCAATAAAAAAAATAGAGTTTGGCAGCGAGCTGTGGAGACAGATAGCGTGGGGAGATTGGCAGGAGAGCAAGGGAGACGTTTTAGGAGATGAGGCTTTTACTGGACGGCCCCAATTTGGGGCGGCTCATTTCAAAACAATAATGAAAAGGCTCAGCAAAAATGTCCTAATCAGATCTCATCAACCCACTGCAAAACTCGCTCTTTACCAAAAAAGATGCGTTACGATATTTACCTCCTCGGCCTATCTGGGCATTGTTCCGACTCGAACGATAGCAATTGCTGATTTGGAAAAGGATGTAAGAACAATAGATGATCTGTCGATCAAGGAAATTTAGAAAGAGGTTTTTTCTACTTCAAGCTTTGATTAAAGTCGTTAGGCAAGAAGCTCTACACACGAATGGTAAAAGCTCGTCTCTTAAAGAATTCCACATACGGTGATCTACCTAATTGAAATTCTGAGAAGCATAATGCGGGTGAGCGCAACAAAGTCAGGTGCACTCTATCCTACAAAGTCACAACCCTTTGCACTTTTGCTAATCCATGTATCTGGCTGCATTCACATCTATAACCTCGCCAGAGACATAATCGTTTTCAAGCAGGTAGACAACTGTATGAGCTATTTCCTCAGGTTTTGCGATCCTTCCAAACGGCGTCAGACCCGACAATTTCTTCTTAATTTCTGGTGATAGAAGCTCTGTGTCAACCGGTCCTGGAGCTATAGCATTCACCGTGACTTGCGGTGCCAGTTCAGTAGCTAGGCGAAAGGTCAAGCCGATCACACCTGCCTTTGATGCTGCATAGTGGCAACCGATTGATCCCCCCATTTTTCCTGCTATAGAGGAGATATTCACCACCTTACCCTTATTCTTCCTTAACTCTGCTTCGACCGCTTTGCAGCAGTTAAAAACTCCATTTAAGTTGACCTCAATCACATTTTTCCATTCTTCAATATTGATCTTTTCAATAGTTGAGTTTTGTCCAGATATGCCTGCATTGTTTACAAGTATATCTATACCTCCAAGGCTTTTCTTTACCCTATTTGTCATGTTCTTAACTTGATCAAAATTCCTGACATCCGCCTGGATCTTTAGTGATTTTACGCCAATCTCTTCTAGTTTCTCAACTGTTTCTTGCGCCTTTTTATCGTTTTTGTGAAAATTAATAGCCACATTGACGCCTTTGTTTGCCAGTGCAATGGAGATCGCTCTGCCAATGTTTCGCCCTCCACCGGTTACAATTGCATTCTTGCCTTCTAATTGCATCCTTTCACCCTCTTTTAGAATCTCTTTCAAGATTCATACTGTAATTCTTTAAATTGCTTCAGTTTACATAATGTATGTGGCTATAATAAGTTTTTTTATAAGGTTGAAAAAATTGGATGAGACCCGCAAACCAGATCTAGTGATTTGATAGATGGAGAGATCACCCAGAATGTACACAAGGCTTAGTCTGGGGAAAGACAGAAGACTTGGGACAGATGCAGCCTCCGTCTCAATAAAAATGTCTATATAGTACTACTGGTTATTTTCCAGTATGAAGGCGAAGAGATTTGGAAACAAGTTCATAGTGAGAATAGATAAGGGTGAAGAGATTGTTGAAACGCTAAAACAATTTTGTAAAGACAATGACATAAAACTTGGTTATATTTTCGGACTTGGAGCCACAAACAGAGCCACCGTCGGTCTCTTTGATACAAAGACCAAGAAATACAATTCAAAAGGGCTGGTGGGGGATCATGAGATTGCCCCCCTCTACGGAAACATTTCAACCATGAACGGAGAAGTATATCTACACCTCCATATCAATCTGTGCGATTCAAAAAACAACTCTCTTGGAGGTCATTTGAATTCAGCAATTGTTAGTGCGACCTTTGAAGCGATTATTGAATCGATTGATGGTGAGGTTGATAGGGAATTTGATGAGAAAACAGGGCTGAATCTCTATAAGATCTAATTAAAGGATATATGGTCAACTGCGGTCAGATCCTCAAACCTTTTTGTTAATCCAATACACTCGATTGCTGACATTCAGGCCCTTCTCTTTTCCAACAATTCTTCCAGCTTTTTCTCCAAATCTCTAGCCGGAAGTCTCAGACATATCAGCCCCTCTTCTTCATCGGGCCGCAACCCGACAAATCCATAGTCATCAAAAACTTTCAAAAAATCCAAGAACTGCTCATGCTCTCTAGGCGTCTCTTTTTGGATCTCGCACTGAATCCTGTAAGCTTCTTCACCCTTTGAAGCTGCTAGGTATGCACTTGACCTGCTCTCTCTTGCTAGGCCAAGCAAGGCCAGCTTTTCATGCTTGCCGAGATAGTAGAGATTTTTTTCTGTCTCCTTCGTATCAAAGCCTGCATTTGCAAAGACTGTCCTTGCATCCTCAGGATTGACCTTTCTGAATTCAGCTTCTGCTAGCTTTCCACCCTCCAGCAATAGCTCAATGGCAAGCCTTGCATCTCCTCGTTCAGCTGAAAAATCTGAAATCAGCCTGCAAATCTCCTCGCTAATCGCTCCCGGAATAAACGCCAGCTCGACTCTCTGGTTAACGATATCTAAAAGCTCTTTTGAAGAGTAAGACTCAAATTCTATGCACGAGTGGCCGAGAGAGCTTAGAGTCTGAGCGGGCAACTTGTCCAGTACTTGCTCTCTAGAAGTCAGCATAAGAGAAACTCCTGCGTATCGTTTTACTTTTGTCCAGGGCAAATAACTCTCTCCAAAGCGAGTGAAAGCATGGATCAGTCTGGACCCGTCCTTGTTCAGATGTTCATCGACATCATCCAGGATAACCATCAGATGCGTGTCTCTCTCTTTCAGCCTTGAGGCCAGCAGATTGAGCATCTCTCCAAGCTCAAGATTTCTCAAAGGAAGCCTAGCATCCAAGCTTTTTAATACTCTGTTCAGGATCGAGTAGCTGGACTTGTTATCGTTGCAGTTTATTGCTATCCATCTCAGGTCTTTCTCCTGTTTGCTCGCTTCGATTGCCAGTTCAACCACTGCTTTTTTTGCCGTAACAGATTTTCCGCTTCCAACTCCTCCATACAACAAGATGTGCGTGGGCATCCCTAACTTGGATGCTGAACTCAGGTGGACTTTCAACTTTGATAACTGTTCTCCTCTGTGTGGCAATTCAGGAGGCATCCATCCAATTTCTAGCACCGATTCATCTTTAAAGACATTCAGACTTTCCATAGTTTCTATGAAGAAACTGGTCTATATTTAAAATTTTAGCAGGTGGACCTTTTCAAGCGAACAATTCTGTCAGATCTTCTCTTTTAAAAAACTAGTACCTAACCTTCAAAGACGGTAAACTCACTCCTTTTCCCTTTTCAATCTCGCCAACCTTTCCTGCTTCGGTGGACCCGCTCAAGATTTTGAGTGCTTTCTCCAAATTATCCTTAGATAAAACAACCACAAAACCCATACCCATGTTAAATGTTCTGTGCATCTCTCTGTGGCTTATGTTGCCTATTTCTTGTATAAAATCGAACACAGGTGGGGGAGCAAACAACTCATCGAAAACATATTTCACCTTGTCGTTCAGCCTTTTAAGATTTTCCAGACCTCCTCCCGTTATGTGTGCGAGTCCCTTGACTGGTACCTTTTTTATGAGGTTAATGATCTCCTTCACGTAGATTTTTGTTGGGGTAAGCAGCACCTCTCCCAACGTCTTTCCCTTTTCAAATGGAGACCAGTCCGTGTAATCAAGGTTATTCTCTTTTACCAATTTTCGAACGAGAGTATATCCGTTGGAGTGCAAACCTGTTGAGCGAAGTCCCACCAGTACATCCCCCGGTGAAATCTCTTCACCTGTTATCAGGCAGTCCTTTCTTGCGTAGGCGAGGCATGTTCCTGCCAGATCAAATCCCTTGATCATATCTGGAAGCGTTGCGGTCTCTCCACCAATAATGTTGATTCCTGCTTGCCTTGCACCCTCTGCGAGTCCCTTTCCAATTTCCTTTGCCATCGTTGGGTCTGAGGTTTCACTTGCAAAGTAGTCGACCAAGGCAATTGGTTTTGCGCCCAAGCAAATTGCATCGTTTACATTCATTGCCACGCAGTCAATGCCTATGGTGTCCCATTTTTTTAATTCATTCGCAATCACGACCTTGGAACCCACTCCGTCTGTACACATGACCAAGGTCCACTCACCAAAATCTATCGCTCCTGCATAGTGAGTTTTGATCGGCAGGGGTTTTCCAAAACCTTCAGATTGGAATGGAAAATAAGAAGTTAGGGCCTCGATCGCCTTTTTTTCACGATCTATATCAACCCCACTTTTTGCATAGGTCATTTTTTTAGTTGAGGTCATTGCAATCCTAATATATTCTAGCTTATATCTTTTTTTGCTAAAAGAATGGTAGTTTGAGCCCATGACAGCAATTTATTCCCTTTTCCAGATGCTTTGCTCTATAAAAACAACCAATCTATTAGTTTCTCAAGATGCACACACAGGTTTTTCCCCTCCTATCAAACCTTTTCTTTCTCAAATAAAAAAGCCTAGAGAGGGTAAAAGCGGAGCAAGAACTGCCACAGCAAAGAAATTTCCAAAGCCATGAGCTATGATCGGAGCGAAGATATTATGGTCTGATTTGTAATAAAGATATCCCAGCAGCATTGTCTCCAGGGCTATTGGCAGTATTCGGTAAACATCCTGGTGGTATATTCCAAACAACAAGCATGAGATGAATATTGCTAGAATCACATTTCCCTTGAGAGAATTTTCGAAGCCTCTCTGGACAAATCCCCTTGCAAACACCTCTTCACATGGGGCCACCCATAACATGAATACAGCAAGCCAGTGCAGACTCTCTTTCCAATCTTGAGTGGAAAGCAATTGTTCATAAATGGCAAGTTTTTCTTCTGGCATTGGTATTATGAGGTTCTGAGCGTAGAAGATTAGTTCTCCAGCCGCAACAAAAGCTATCCCAGTTAAAAAGGATATAAGAATCCACTTTTTGTTCAGTCTTTTGAAGCCTATATATCTGACGAACTCTGGAAATTTCATAAAGAGCGAAGCAAAGGCTAGAGTTAAAGCCAGATCAATCACAAGAATGAAATTGCCTTTAAACGGTCCTAAAAATGCAAACCTTATTAAATCCACATTTTTAGTGTTTAAAATGAGTTTTGTAATACCACACATTCCCAAAACGACGATGACCCACAAAAATAAAGAATGCTTCCAGCCAAAATCTACTCTTTTTTCATAAGCTTTCATGATTTTGATAAATTGGATTTTGTGTTTAAAAGGTTGCGCCCTCAAAGCAAAATCTCTTTTAAAGCCTACTCAGTCTTCTCAGTCCTTCATAAAATTCTTCTGGTTTATCCAAATTTAGG
>DUKC01000170.1 GCA_013329495.1 Thermoplasmata archaeon | reverse complement strand
GAAACTCACTTTCCAAAATCATGAGTTTACCGCCTTCGTTTCGACTGCTGGCCGTGTCCCCGATATACAAAAGCCGACCGCCCTCCCCAATAAATCTGGAGCAGAATTCGTGGACGATATCGGCATGCAATTGATTATGTTTCCCTGGGGAAAGTGATATTTTCTTTCCATTGGGCAATGTGATGGGGATTTTTTCTTTATCCAATGTTTTGGACTCCGTAAAAAACTGTCCCAACTCTTTGCTCTGGGCTTGAGATCGAATAAACGAAGTTATTTACAGCATTTCATGTGCGTTGTTAAATTGGCGCTCACCGTTATACAGACAAACTAGCTCGGCCATCGCCAAAGACAACATTCCTTAATCGGGAGGGATCAATTGTTGGCGGCAAAGTTATCTCTTTTGGAATGTAGACTTTGAATTTTTTGTTGCTTCGCATCAAATACTTCTGAAACTTCGACAGTTCTTGATTCAGTAAAGATTGAACTATGGTCGCATATGGAGAGAGATTCAGAATTTGCGTTCCTCGTCCCACCTTTGTCTCTTGGGCCAGCATTTCCTGCAGGGCATCTAAATCAATGCCTACATGGCTGATTAATCTATCAATGTTCTCAGCAAGTCTCTTCTTGTCAGAGGGAAGAAACGCAGGAGTCCATAAATCATTGAGCAGCTTTATGATTGCGGAAATACGCATAGAGCGCTTGTCTGTTTTCTTAAGTGAAGAGGATTTTGCAAGTCTTTTTGCTTCTTGAATCGATGTTTCTGCATGTTCAAGCATTGCCTTCACTTGAAAGGCAATCCGTTCCTTTGCCCAGCTTTTCTCGTCAGTCTTGTAGGTGAGGTCATGCGTTGCTATAGCCCAAGCATGGGCTAAAAAGGTCTTAATCTGGACTTCAAAAAGAATCCCTTTCAATCCTGTGGGACGAACTGTGGGATCATCTTTCCACTTAACATACAAGCGTGTATCATCAAATCGGAACGATTCTGGAGAGTTGAATGTAATAGATTTATCTTCTGGGCGTCTGTGGCTGAAAGCAAATGTGCGATTGACAAGCGATTCTGCCTTTGCCAGTGACGCTAGATTTTCTACAACAATTGTACATGCAAAGAAATCTTCGATAGACATTGGATCGTCATAGTATCCAGTTTCAACCTTAAGCGCAAAACTTTCCAATTCTTTTACGCGGCTTTCATAGTGCCACCTTGGGTTTTTAAGATTCAACAGAGTATTATCGACACACTCTTTCAAGCGGTCATGCTTGATTTTGGAATTTGAGTGTAAATCTCTGAGGGATTGGGAAATTTTCATCATTAGGATGATTCACCAAACAAAAAGTGAGAAAGCGCTTTTTGTCGCTCTTGTCGTTGAGGCGCTTCGGTACTAGGACCAATACTGTTTTGGTAATATTTGAGGCTCTGGGGAAACTCTGGTGACTCTTCTTGATTCATAACTTTGGCTAAATAGTCTTGGTTTTTGAATTTGATAACATCAACCATGAATTTAGCATATTTTTCAGCGAAAACATCAGGCGTGGGTAGTCCTTTGTCATTAATAACTACCACAGCCCAAAGTGTGTACAGATTTGTGAAATTCTTTGCATAGGTTTTAACAGCAGCGGCAGTCTGGTCCAACGCCAACAAGTACCTTTTTGCTTGCGTCCAACGGTTTTTCGCATCTTCTTCAATAAAGGAGGGAATCGTTTCGCTCGGAATTTCATATGATGCGTAAAATTCATCAATCTCGTTTTGATCAAAGCCTCCTACGTCGTTTTTCAATAGCACAATGAGCAACTCGGATAGGAACTGAACATCGCGCATTCTCTTAGCCCTTGCGGTTGTAACCACTCCAAGATCTGACCAATCGGGATTCCCTGATTCGGACTCAACAAAATCTATGAACCAGCCATCGTATCTTGCATGCCTCAGTTCTTGTTCGACAAGTTTTCTTGAATTCCGATTGAGCCGATCAAAAACCTCATTAAGTAATGTGGGGCCTTCTCCCACACTGATAAACTCCACCGGCATGACGTAATCCCAAAAAGCGTGCGCAAGATCAGGATCTTTCCTAATAGCTTTCCATCTCTTCCCCTCAAGACGCGAATCGCCGAAATCAGAGCCAACACTAATCTTATTGGTCGCAAACTTGATTATGGTCTCTAGCCTTTGCTTGCCATCAACAACAGCATATATTGTCTTACCATCCCGCATGGTCTCTTTGTGCAGATATATTGCAGGGCTGGGGTAACCTCTAAAAATTGTATCCAAGAAATACCTTCTGTCCTTGGGACCCCATACGCTACGCCGCTGGTAACTGGGATTTAGCTCAAGCTGCTTCACCCGATGGAGATCGAGAAACCAGCTTATGTCTTGTGTCGAAGGTCGTCTATCAATGATTGTGGGTTTCACGTGTGTACCTCCATTTCACCTATCTTTCACTTGGTATCTTACCTAACCAAGGCAACTCTCTAAGAGAAGACACGGTCAAGTGGCGACAGCGAATACGCTGATTCAACCAATCGGTGGATTGCTCTGAGCGAAACACATCTAACAACAAACGACAACTATCTATCGAATTGTCTATCGGCAGGAGGACTAAAAGATGGTTTTCCACTGCTACATGCTGCTCGATGTCAATTAAGGTAGCAATACAGCGACTCTTATCGCTCGGACTCGAAGTCCTGTGTACAACAACAAAAGGCGGAGTAAATACTCTTCCAGCATATTGGCGATCTTCTCTAATTTGCCGAATGGTCTGCCAAGCAGGGGCAGTTCGGGCATGAATATATGGATACAGCGGCCCTTCTATTGGATCGCGATGAGGGACTACTGATCCAACGTGTACTTGAAAGAAATCTCCGACGATATGTTTTGTGTCCACATTTCTTTGCTGGAAGTCAGGCCACTTAATCATAAACTCAGAGGTATTCCCAACCACAGCATTCAAGATGAAAACATCAACATCAGTGTTCCCATCGAATCGACCAGCCATCTCTATTTCCAATGAGCTACACATGCCAGCAACTAGAGATCTCCATTTACGGTAGCGCGTCCCGCTTCGTAAGACATCCGGCAATATTGCTATAATATGTTGATCTTTATGGGTAATGTGGAAAAGTTTTTCAAGAAATTGGCCTGCATACTGAACCTTGCCGGTTGCCCACAGGCAATCGGCAGACGCATCGATGTAGCCAAATGGAGGATTCACCACAATACAGTCAACATCATCTGGAATCACATGGGAAAAGAAATCTTCCACGATCAGCTTGTCAAAAATAAATGCAGGATCAATGTGACGAATGGCCTCACCTTCATCAAAATGATGACTTGCAGCAAAAAATGCAAGGCGAAACTGAGTGGCGCGAATGAATTCAGGGTAAAGGTCATAGCCCATAATAGAATTAGACCATAAGCGTAGAGTCTCTGCAAGGTTAGCCCCTACTGGAAGGTATTTGGCACATGCAAGAAGGAGATTTCCTGCTCCGCAAGCAGGGTCCAGTAACCGAGCACCTGTCCGCAACTTTGGCGCTAATCGTTTGGCAATCTTGTTAGCTAACGGAGTGCTCGTGAAGAATAACCCCGCCTTCCTCCTTACATGAAGCGGAACCAGTTGCTGCAACGCTGATGTCGCCTGACCATTGAGTATCGCGGATACTAAATCGTCGGGCAAGCTAGAGGGGGAGCTTTGGGCCAAATTTAAAAGCAGTTGTTGAATATGATCTGAATAGACAGAGAAATGTGTAACAGCTTCTTGCACTTCACTGACGCTTTGTGTTTTTAAAACAGGCATCCTTCATCTCATCATAATTCGCTTTAGCATATTCTCTTCTAAGAAATGAGCTTAGGTCAAGTATTAAAGATACGATGCTTTCAATTTGCCCTTGAAAAGTTCAAGCTCTGGTATTTTTCTAGCTGGATAATCTAAAAAAAGGAGGTAATATCCAGCTTCTGGATAAGCTGCCATGCTGGGAATCCCTTCAAAAATTGTGCAACACTATGGCATCCAAAATAAATAGCGTATTAGCTTCCCACCCTCTCATCGTCTCACTTTCACCGATCAATCTCTGGGATTACCAAATCCAGGCTACCCAGGATTGACACCGCATCCTGCAGAAGGTGACCTTCTGCGAGTTCTGCAAAAAGACTCAGGTTGGAAAACCCGGGTGATCGCAATTTGACCCGATAGGGATGTTTGTCACCATTTGAAGAAGAAGGGGTCAAATCTGCTGTTGACTGTTGGTTGACATCTATCCACTATCTCTTTGAGGCTGCCTTTAAGATCAGGTTTTTCGGATATTTGCTTTTCATCATTTCAATAACCTACTCATATGTCGTTTCAGAGCAAAACAGTCAACAGCAGACTTGATAACCATATA
>DUKC01000178.1 GCA_013329495.1 Thermoplasmata archaeon | reverse complement strand
CCTTTAGTTCTCGGATTCTTCAGCACCCTGACACTGTTGGCTTCTGCACCGTTACGGGTAAACAGCACGGGAGGGATTTTAACCCTCTGGCTGGTTAGGATACGAGGCACGCTTCATCTCATGAATAAATTCATGGGTTTTCTTGCATTAATATTATAAGTATTGTAAGAAAACTGATCTTCTAGAAATTGAAGGAATTAAAAGCTTTTTTGTCGTCTTGCTAGTAAAAGAATAGAAGGATGCTGGTTAATGCTGGCTTATGTTCCTCTTAATCCGCACTCTTTGAAATAAGGCTTTATCTCTTCAAGAGTTTCTTGAAGATACTCCGTTGGATATGGGATTGCTTCTTCCATAGCTGGAGAAATTAAGGGATGTTTTTGCTCAAATTGTTGGAGATAATACTTTTTTGATGTCTTAAGCCACTTTGCTATTTCGAGGATGTCCTTTTTTTCGAGTAACTTTGGAGTAAAAGTCGTTCTGAATTCATAATCAGGCGCTTCCTGTTTTATGAGCTCAATCGATTTTTCGATTTTCTTAAGATCTACTTTGCACCCCGCTAGCTTTTCGTATTTTTCTTTTGGTGCTTTGATATCCATCGAGATGTAATCAACGAGCCTGTTATCGATTAGGTCTTTTATTTGAGTTGGATTCGAACCATTTGTATCGATTTTTATTTGATATCCGATTTGTTTCACGTGCTTGGTAAATTCCTTCAAATCGGGTTGAAGAGTTGGCTCCCCTCCCGTTATGACTAGTCCCTCAAGCAGCTTCTTCCTTTTTTCAAGATATTCAAATATAACCTCTTGCGGGATCGCATCTACCTTGCCAAACACGATTTCCTTGTTGTAACAGAATGGACAGCGAAAATCGCAACCAATTGTCCAGATAATTGCACTGAGTTTGTCTGGATAATCGAGCAATGATAATTTTTGGAATCCACCGAGCTTCATTTTCTACCTTTTTGTCGTTACCGTATCGAAGGTTTTCCGATCCTTAAATTCCTGCTGTTTGCCTTTGTTCCATTGTTCGACAGGGCGCAAGTAACCAACCACTCTCGAGTAGATCTCGCAGGGAGTATACTTTTCTTCTGCTGCACAACGTGGACAGCTCTCGTGCTTCCCAGGTATATAGCCGTGATCGGGGCATATGCTAAAGGTGGGCGTGAGGGTGTAATACGGGAGAGAATAGTTCTCGGCGACTTTCCTAACCAATTTCTTTGCCGCGACGGGGGAGGGTTCTTCCTCTCCCAGAAAGATGTGGACGACAGTTCCTCCTGTGTAGCATGTCTGTAGAGGATCTTGTAGATCAAGAGCCTCGAATATGTCTGTTGTAAACCCTACGGGTAATTGAGATGAGTTAGTGTAGTAAGGTTCTGTCTCTTTTTCTCTATCGGCATATTTTTCCTGGTTATATATCCTTACGTTTGGATAGAGCTTCTTGTCTAACTTGGCTAATCTGTAGCTCGTGTTGTGCAAACAAACCAATCCAGTTCCTCCTAGAAAATTGTTGACTCGTTCGCCATTCACTTCGACTTCGAGGTCATAAACGTATTTAGGCGGAGCTGCTCTTTTGATGTCCTTTACCTTATCCCAGTAAATATCGGAGTCCGCTAATGCTTTGAGTTTTTCAATCACATTACTTTTAACCCCAGTTGAGTCCAACCTCTGAAGGATTTTCCTCAAGCACTGAATACTTATCCTTTTTTGTCTTAAATTCCTATTGAAGCTATCTTTGCAGATTCCTAGATCGCTGGGCTTAATTCCGAACTCTTGCATTACAGATTTGAGAAGCTTTGACATCCCTGGGATGACTTCTCTCCCGGAATGGGTGTTGCTAAATTCTAATTCTTTTCCGAGGATCAGGTTAAAGTATTTCCGGAGATTATCTACGCTAGTTATCGATAAAACGAAGTTATCGTTCCAAGAAGGATTAGATTTTTTCTCTTTCCTGATTTTTGCCAGGATGCCAAATCTCAGGAGCAGCAAATTGAGTCCCTGGACAAGTCCTTCTGAGTTTGTGTATAACCTTATCGAAAAATCACCGTTGGCTTTATTTTTGTAAATACAGCCATCTCCTTCCTGAAAACCTCTTAGCAAACCAGCTACACAAGCTAAAGGAGCTGAAAAGATAAAACCTGGGATTTCCTTTTCATTACTTTTCCCTTGGATTCCAAGCTCTTTAACGCAAAGACTTGCCAATTTGCTTAAAGTCACTGTATAGATAGGCTTTCTGGGCCTTTTCCTTTCTCTGAAAGATAGGTAAGCGGTAGATGGACCAAATGTTCTTTCAGTTGCCCCCAAATATTTCTCGACGAACCTTTTGCCAGTAACCCTGAATTCACTTCTCTCACTTAGCCCTCCTTCAGAAAGCAAGCTGCCTATTACAAATCCTAGATCTTCATTGAGTTGGATTAAAGCTTTGATAGGCTTGGTATTTTTCGAGAGCCTATAAAATATCTGGGCTGATCTCAAAATTTCGTCATCTATTTTAATATTTAAATCATAGATCAGCTTTAAAGGAAGGATCTTTCGCTTCCTCCAGCTATACTTGGTATCTTTCCACTTACACCTGTGATTTTGCTCGCTCCATTTTCTAACATCTGGATTAGCACAAACTTTTTCTATGAATTTAGGAGAGAATATACCATATAATCTATTTTTAAATTCTGTATGTTTGAATAACTCAAGGAGGTTAAGCTCCTCGTTGGTAACCCCGACTTCGATCTTTTTTGGTATGCCAATCACGTCTCCTCTTTTAAGCTTACTCACTAGGATCTTTTCGGGTGCTCCATCGGAATTCAGGGTAAACAAACTGTGCAGACCGGTGACTCCGATCTTCCTTCCTTGAAAAGTAGATACCTCATACATAGACTTTCCAGGATGCCTTACCAGGGCAGTCACTGGATAGCTTTTAATTTTCTGGGTATCTATACTAAAACCATAGGTAGAAATTGTATGTTCTGGAACCCTTAAAAATTCACTACCCCTGATAAACCCGATTTTCTCTTTATTTTTCTCCATGTATTCGTCGACCAATTTGCCTATCTCTACAAACTTTGGCTCGCTTTGGCAAATCAAGACTTTTTCATGTGGAGCTAAGCTTCCCTCTGCTGGTGTAGCCTCAAGATTATAGATATTCCCAGTCTCTGCCTGAAAGTCAGCTAGCCTTCCCCTCATAAACTCGAGAATTTTGAGAGCGAATTTGATTCCCTCTGGGTCACCCATGCTCAGGTTCATCAGGTTAAGCAAAGCATCGTTCATTCCAATCAGGCCTATGGTAGAGAAATGATTCTTCCAGTATTCTCCAAATCCTTTCTTTATATCTGAAAGGTAGAACTTCGAATAAGGATGCAAACCAGATTGGGTGAGTCCCTCTATTACCTCTCTTTTGATCTCCAGACTTTCTTTGGCCAAGAGCATCAGCTTATCAAGCCTTTCTAGAAAATCATCCTCATCCTTTGCGAGGTAGCCAATTCTTGGCATGTTGATGGTAACTACTCCGACCGAACCAGTTTTTGGATTGGAGCCGAAAAGGCCTCCTCCTCTTTTTTTCAGCTCTCTCTTATCCAAACGAAGACGACAATTATGGGTTAAAACGCCGGTTGTGCCAATTGTGAACAGAGGTTCTCCGCCTTTAACTTCGAAGCAATAGGCTGTGGAGTTTGCCGCTCTTTCTATAGACTTAATTCTAACCCAGAGCTTGCTATCTTGTTTAAACCACCATTCGCCGTACTTTTCTCTATTTGGTTGATATACTAGAACGGCATGATTCGGTGCTTCTCCCAGTCTTCCCTCTCTGTCGTCTTTGTAAACGCTCGTGGTAGTCCCTTGGGTTGCAGCAAGCATGCTCAGCGTCTCCACCATCTCGGGAGAAGAAGTGTAAATCCGGTTTCTGTTCTCGCCATCTGTTGCATAATGGCCTTCGATTACTCCCTTTCTGAATTGGGTAGATGTACCAAACACCTTTGCTTTATAATGCTTATTTTGTTCCCTGCCATCAACAAAATCTCTGCATAGTCCAACAGCTGCCTTAGAATGAACTTTCAAGGTTAAGAGTTTTGTATTTCCATGTTCACTAATCGTAGAATTTGCCCCGAAATATTTTTCACCAATGTCCTGAATTTTTTTGGCAACGGATTTCTTTTGTTCCTTGTTTAATGAGAAAACAACAGCGGCATCTCCATCTAGAGAGCCATCTCCAGCATAAGCACCAACTAAATATCCTAACTCTTCGTTTCCACCTTTTCCCTCGTAAATTTTTAGCGAGTATGGAAGATACATGCCTGCTTTCAATTCTTTCCCCATTAATTCCTCTGTTTTGAAGTCAGATCCTCTCCTCACATAATTCAGATGCTCGGTAGACATTACGATCTTGTGGCCATTCTCCAGAAACACATTTAGCATTTCTTGGTTCTCAAATTTGTTGAATCTTCCTTTTACAAATTTCCCATCGCTGTATATTTCATATTCGTCCCGCTTAGAGTTGCCCTCACAAATGTTTCTAATTGTGGAATATTCAAGGCCTCTTCCTCTGGACGATCTGATTAAAACCTTTTCGTTTCCTCCAATTGGGCACATTGATCTTGCATCCTCTGGCTTCATGTCACTGTTTATAAAATTGGAAAAATAAGGAGTACCAAACTTTGCTGTCATCTTCCATACTGGCTCAAGATTCTCATCTTCCCAATCAAAATCTTTTGTTATGTTATAGGTTGGAATTGGGAAGGTGTTGTGCACTACAAATTGGTTAGCAACAAAGGTTTCACTTTCGGTAGAGAAGTCGTAAACCATTCCTCTGGTAGGATGAGTTGTTTTTATTTGTTTGACTTTTAGATAGATTAGGTCTCCATTTACCAACTGCTTCTGGGTGGGTAGAATTTCTATTCCAAAAGACTGGCAGTATTCCATTAAATTAAGAGCCTTTTCCTTACTGGTAGTTGTCTGACTAGATATTCCAAACTTTGAGAGGAAGCGGCGTTTGGTGTTTTTATGTCTGCGGTCCAATCTGTCGTAATAAAGAGGTTCTTTCTCGCAGACTTGTTGAGCTAGATTCTCTAAGCCACTCTCCTTGATCGGAATCTTACCGATTGAATGGGGGCCTTTTGAATTCAAATTCGAATTATTCCAGATTTGGATTCTATACCTTGGCTTTGTTCCATACGCATATTCTGATACAGTGTGCTGAATATCCAATTGTTTTAGCAAGGTAGAGATACCATAAAATAGATTTTTGGAAATCGTATTTGCTATTATATCCTGGGTTATCCAGCCATCTCCTCTAAAGTAAGCCGTTAAGAATTTCTTCTTTAAATTTTCAGGAAAATCGAAAACAATGTTAGGTACCTTTCTCTTTTCCCCGTTCCCTACCTCAAATATTTCAAAAATAATTCTCCTCAGCAATTTTGAATGTGTGCGAACCTCGATAAGATTTCTCTTTTCGATCTCTCTCAGAACCGCGGGTACTTTAAAGATTTTTTCGATTAATCCCTTTATTTGCTTGGCCTTCTCCTTTTCTTTCTTCAGATTGAGGCCCAAGCTTATTCCACCATACTTTGGTTTCTTTTCTGCCGAACCTTCAGCGCAGTACCAGCCCAAGAATTCAGCCAGTTCTTCATTGATTGGAATATGGTTTGGAATTTTCCCTTGAGAGCCGGCAAGATTTAATTCCGCACCAGAAAGATCATATTCACTCAAATCTCCAGCAATGCTTTCAAGGGGGAAAACTGGCACTTTGTATTGATACTTTTTCTTTCCCTGGCAGGTTCTTTTTTCCTTGTAAGGTTTACCTCTTTTCTTAACCCCGCTTAGGTAAATACTTTCTTCTTTTCCTTTCTCAACAAATTTATGAGCGAGGGAAACGAGAGTTGGTCCCTTCCCTCTTTCGATAGGCAAAGCTTTCGCCAGCACAAGATAATCCCCTTCTCTCAAATCGGCTGCGGGTTGGGCTTGAATTTTTCCATTTTTTAGGACCAATAAAGAATGAGAAGGAGTTGCCTTGGTATTGAATCCTCCTTGGGTGGTTATGTCTAAAACTTCCGAGGTTGGATGGCGAACAAGATAATTTATTTTCTGCCACGTCAACTTACCATTCATCAAGCCAATGCATTTAAAACCTAGATGCCTAGTGTCTAACACCTCGCAATTATTTTCCTTTAAAAGAGTTGGCCTCCCATTTTCCATTTGCTTATCAATGAACTCCCCTAGTTTAACGAGTTTGGTCTCTCCAGAGTTTTTGATGGGACAAAAAGATTCATAATCTAAGCTGAAAGGTCTCGACATGGAATCTCCTTCTTGCATAACTTCAGCAAAAGCGTTGTTGAGGAGATTCATCTCCCCCTGAAAATCTCCATACGTGTCTTGTTGGGGTTTGCCGCCTATCATCACGGGCTGGTCCCTCATATATGCCGGCGGCACCAGGTCCATAGTCAGGTTCGTGAAAGGTGAATTATGGAAAGCGATCAAACCACTCCCACCTGCGAAGTTCTCTAAATCTGAGTCGACACTTATGTCGTATTCCCATTCGTTTTCATAGCTGAATCCTTTTATAGAGCTGCAAATTCTCGCTTCGCAATCGCACAGGCAAACTTTGTTAGGCTTTTCATATTTATAAATTCTGACTGTGTATTGATCATTCCAATTTTCTTTTCTGGCTTTATTCTCATAAACTGAAAAGTCTTTGCCCAACATCCCCAGTAAGGTGCTCAACCCCAGACTCAATTCCTTTGAGGTAGTCACAAAATCATAGTACTTCTCGTAGTTGGTTCCGTCTCCTTCTAAGAGTGCCTTTACAAAAACTTTTTGATATCTCTTAGAAAGGGGATAGATGAAGTAGGGTATTTTCTTGGCAGTAGAATAAGTTCCAGCTTCATAGCTTATGAGCCAACTTAGGAGCCCATTGCACCTTATCTTTGAAAGCTGATTTCCTTTCCCCTTTTTGGAATAGCCCCGAGTTACTTCCTCATTGAAAGGTAAATTTAAATTATTTAGAAGCCCCTTTATCTTGTTTGCTTTGGTCTTGGCTTGGGAAATATACATCCCTGAGCTTGGATCATTGTGTCCCTCGGAAAGGTACCATGCCAATAATTCGACGAAGTTTCCTAAGTTCTTTCCGTTCAAAAATCTCGTGGTTCTTACTTTGCTGTTCTTTAAGAAGAAAGCTGCGTCTCTTTCATTCTCTCCAAATTTTCTCCAAACATCAAACCTAATCCCGCCGTGTCTTTTGAAATCTCTCCATATCCGCCTGCCGTTGGAAAAGCCAAATTCCAGATAGAACGGGGTAAATTCACGGTACCTTTCTCTAATCTTTTCCTTTACTCTGTCTATTCTTTTTGAGTCCTGCTGGACGAAAACTTTCCCTTTGAGTTGAGGTACTTCATCTATGAGTTTTGCAACATCTAATTCTTTTCCATTACCTATTCTTGGAACTCTGCTCAAAGCGATCAGATGATTTTCTTCCTTTATTTTCCCGTTAGGATGGCTGGTTTTCAGATTTTCTACTCTAATAGGTTCTGGGTCAAAGGAGTTAAAAGACTTAGACCTAAACATGGAATGGGCCCTGGAAACTTTTGCATTTCCTCTGCTCGTTCTTAACTCGAAAAATTCTGAGTTCTTCGGAACTCCGTGCCTTATAAATGCCTTTGCATTTTTCCATTTTGCCCTGCCTTGCTTGTCGAAAGCCAAAACTTGGTGGTCATCGTAATTCCTTAGAGCAAAAGAGTTGTTTCCATTGTTAATAATTCTATGGATGTTTCTCTCAAATTCCTGGTCTATCAAATCACCTATCTTGGCCACTCTTACTTTCCCCTTAGATTTAACAATCACAGTCTCCTGGCCCACTAGAGATTGGAACCCAACTCTTGTGGGCACATTCATGTTGAACAGGAACATCTGCATTTCTTGTTTAATGCTGGCATAATCCAGGTGATCGTGTCTTACAAAAGGTGCAAGCAGGGTGTCGAAGTTTGAAAAGGCTTGAGCTCCGGCTGCCTCCCCTTGGAGAGTATACAAGAAGTTTACTATCTGCATTAGCGCAACCCCAAAGTGCGATGCAGGTTTGCTTTCTATCTTTCCTCTCACACCCCTGAATCCTTGCAAAAGCAAGTCTTGGAGATCCCACCCCACGCAGTTGTGGTTCCACATGCCGTTCACGAGCAGGGTCCCGCTCTCGGTTGTGATATCATAAATAAAGTCATCGGGGATATTTGCAAGCTCTACATTAGTTATCTGATGCCAATTATCAACATCTTCATCAAGCCAGGCTTTGGTTGAAAGCTCTGCACCGTCGTACAAAACCGAAGGGAGACTTTCTTCGACCTTCCTAAAGGATGGACCATAGAGTGGATAATTCTGGAAGATCTTTCTATCCTCATAAACTCTTACGCTCCCCTGACCCTCTGTGTTTCTATCTCTTGGAGTGAATCCTGATAGACGCATAAGCAGAGCCAGCTGCTCGAGCAGGGTTCTCGAGGAAATCCTTAAAGAAATGGTGGTTTTAGCGATATTTATTGAGCCATCTCCATCTAAAGTCCCAGCGATTATGCCTTTTACAAATTCCCTATTGTATGCAAGAATATGTATCGGCAAAGTCTTGTTTCTTGATGCAGGTTTTATTTTGAAAACCGAATCAAACAAGAAACGAAGAAATGGGTTCTTCGCTCTTAACTCAAATTTATCCTTTCCTTTAAACAGGCATCCGGACATTCCATTTTCTATCAATCCCTCATTCGCTTTCAAGAGGGGCGCCTTATCTTTTTGGCTCAGCGTGATGGTTCTGGTGCTTTTGAGGTCATAGCTCAAGAAATCTTCAGCCAAAGCAAACCCGACGAAATATCCAAATTTTTCACTCAGTTTAATTTTTCTCCTTGCTGAAGAGCTG
>DUKC01000198.1 GCA_013329495.1 Thermoplasmata archaeon | reverse complement strand
TTTTTTACCCACTCCCGACCCAGAAAGTTTGGAGTCATTGGTAAAATCTCATGTAAAGATTTGGGAAGAATAAAAAAATCGACCAAAAAGCAACAATCAGCCGCACAGTAAAGGAAAAATACTTTTAAAAACCTCAAAATAAAAATAAAAAACCATAAAATCTTTTATATAACTTCTATATTATCCTCTCTAACATGACAACTCCGTATGATGTTCCACCAGACAAATTGATTGAAAAAACAGCAAAGAAGCTTGCCGAAAATAAAGAAATCACTCCTCCAACTTGGAGTGAAGCAGTGAAGACAGGAAGGCACAGAGAAAAGGTACCAACTCAAAAGGATTGGTGGTTCATTAGATTGGCCGCTATCTTGAGAAAAATCTATTTAAAAGGTCCTATAGGGACTGAAAGATTAGCCTCTGAATTTGGCGGAAAAAGAGACAGGGGATCAAAACCTTACCATGCAGTAAAAGGCTCACGGTCTATCGTAAGAAAAGGGTTACAACAACTTGAAAAAGTCGGCCTTGTGGATACTCTAAAGGGCAGAGGACGACAAATTTCTCCTTCTGGCCAATCGTTTCTTGACAATGTCTCAAATGAGGTCAAAAAAGAGGTAAGCGCTCAAATTACAGGTCTTAAAAAGTATTAGTGAGAATCAATGGCAAAGGATAAAGAGTACGAGAGGCTGAGACAGAAGAGGCTTGCAGAACTTCAGGAGGAGGTAGGGGAAACCGTAGGAGTCGAGGAGCCGTTAGAGACCGAGCAAGTTGAAAAGCAACGTCAGCTTATCCTTCATCAGTTGCTCACGTCTGAAGCGTTGAGCAGGCTGGAAACAGTCAAGCTAGGACATCCTGATCTTGCAAAAAAGGTTGAGGACTACCTGATACTACTCCTTCAAGCGGGGAGGTTGGAGCACAAAATAACAGATGAGGAACTAAAATTGTTGTTGATTAGGTTGAACCCAAAAAGAGAAATAAAAATAAGGCGGAAGTAAAAAATGGCTAGAAACAAACCCCTAGGTAAAAAAATAAGGTTAAACAAAGCTACAAAAACGAACAGAAGAGTTCCGGGATGGATAATGGTTCGCACCTCCCGAAGATTTCTTAGACATCCAAAGCAAAGAAACTGGAGGAGAACTAACATCAAAAAATGAGGAAAAATGGCTGAAGAATTAGAACGGATTTTTGTAATCCCTCTCACCTCTGCAAGGTCTGCTCCCGGCTCTCGAAGAGCCGATGTTGCGATCAAAGGAGTCAAAAAGTTTCTTTCAAGGCATATGAAAGTGGAAGAAGAAAAGGTGTGGATCGCAAGTTCGCTGAATCAGTCGATTTGGACTAAAGGGAAACATAAGATACCTTCAACAATTAGAGTCAAGGCAATCAAGTTTAGTGATGGGCAAGTGGAAGCTTCTCTCCCGGGCGAGCCAATTACTTCCAGAGAAGAAAGTGAAAAAGAAAAGAAGGCACTTATAAGAAGAAAAGGAAAGGAGGAAAAACCTAAAGAGAAACCCAAACTCAAAGAGAAATCTAAGACGAGTGAAAAAAGTAAAAAGTCAGAGAAAAAATAGAAAGAAAAATTATCACGACCCTTTTATAACAAGCATTGCCAGTAAATAATGTCATAAAAAACAAAAAGGGAAGTTTTTATTCCTCCAGTAACTCTGCGCAATCCTCACACAGAAATCGGTTGTTTTTGTTTACTAAATGATCTGTCAATACTCCGCATTCTTCACACTTTCCTCTTAAGGCAGAAGGGTTTATATACTGTTCGTCTTGGTTGATGGTGGCCTGCTCTTCTAAAATATCTAACATGGTCGACGAAATCCTTAGGATGTCCTCGTAGGTAATCATCCCAATCAACTTTTTTTCGTGCATTACTGGAAACCTTTGCATATTTAGCTTTGCCATAAGCTTCATCGCTTCTTTTATGTTCGTCGAAGGCGAAATAGTCAGCAGGGGTGCACTCATAACCTCTTTAATTTTTAGTTCATTTGGATTTTTTCCTTTGGCTACAACCTTCTCAGTTATGTCCCTCTCGGTTAACATTCCTATGGGCTTATCTCCCTCAATTACTATAATGCTGCTTATTCCCTTTTGTTTCATAACTTGGGCAGCCTTATGAATGGAAGAAGATGATTCTATTATTATTGGCGACGTTGACATGACGTCTTTTACCCTGAGGCTGGTTTTCACCTTGTATCTAGGTACTATATTGGCTGGCAAAAAATTTAAACCTTTCTATTGATTACTAAGTCATATGTCTTCAAATTATGAGAGGGAACTGAAGGATGTTCTTTCGGGGAAGAAGCGCCCCCCCTTCTTTTCAAGGCTCGATAAGGCCAAACAAGAGGACTATCTGAGATTTGCTAAAAAACCTTTTATTGTAGTTCGCGCCACAGGCTCTCTTGGGGTCGCAGATTTGGTAGCTTTGAGAGGAGGGCTTTCACTGTTAATAGAGATAAAAAGCTCAATCCACCCCATTTTTCATTTTAGCCATCAAAAGAGACTGATTGAACAAGCTGAGAGGTTGAGAGAGATGTGCGGACGGGCAGAGGTGTTGCCAATCTACGCTTACTATCTGAAGCATCAAAGGTCCGAGCACTGGAGATTGTTCACCATCGACATCAAAACTTTTGGAGAAGCCAGGCCAATATACAAAAGTTTGCCAAAAATTGATAGAACAAAAGACGGTAATTTAGTAATGCAATGGCAGAAAGGAATGAAGCTCAGCGACTTTTTGAGCCTAATTTCCTAATTTTAGACCACAACTTTTTTTAATTTAGTGCTTTTATTCTAAATTATAAATGGACATCGAAGAAGAAAATATTGACGAGGCAAAGAAGCTGCAAGAAACCTTGCAAGTAAAAGCAAACAGCTATAGGGCAAAGAGAGATGAGCTGAACAGCCAAATAAAGCAATTTGTAGAGAAGAGAAACAAGCTAAACGATGAAATAAGGCAACTGATAACAGAGGGATATCAACACAAAAAAAGGAGAGACGAACTCAACCTAGAAGTCGCTGGGATTAAAAAGGATAGGGAAAGCCTGGAAAGGGATTACAGAAAGACAGTCAGAATGGCAAAAAAAGTCGAACAGTCCCTTTTAAACAAGGACGAAGATCCTTTGGACAAACTCAAGAAAGATGCGAATCGCATCGAATTTGAGCAGATGACTACCGTCCTTTCTGTAAAGGATGAGAAAAAACTCATCGAGCAGTTGTCAAAACTTAAGTCAAAGATTTCAGAAAGAGAAAAGCAGATCAAAGAAGACAAGGAAATAAAGAAGATAACAAAGGATTCGCAGTCAATAAAGAACGAACTGAAGAAACTGCAATCAGAAATTATTCAGCACGCAAAGAAAGCTCAAGAGGAGCATGAAAAATATCTAGAGTGCATCAAAAGGACCAACGCATTGGGTGAAAAAATAAAAGATTTGCAGCCAAAGATCGTTGTAACGAAAACAAAGGCGGACAAAATTCACAAGGAATACATCAGTGTGGTAAACCAAATTTATGAGTTGGAAAGAAAGCTAGCTGAAATAAAGAAAAAAGAGAAGAAGGATAGGCAGGACCGGGCTGAAGAACAAGTCAAAAAGGAAGCCGACGAAATCTATAAAGAATTTAAAAGCGGTAAAAAACTTAGCACCAAGGACCTGATCATTCTCCAAAAAGCAGGACTAATGTAAGGAATAGCGAAGAGCAAAAGAAAGTACCTCCACCAAGACGAATACAGGGCTTTTGAATCGTTACTTATACTCCCACGGATATTTTGCTTCAATGAGCTTGCCAACAAACCTCCTATACGGCTCTTTAAACAAGTCCTCTTGTCTAAGCAAATCGTATCCCTCTTTTATCTGTGGTTTGATGTTTTTGCCAAGATTGATTTTCATTAACTTCTTGTTGAGCAAGTCATACGCATTTGAAAATTCCCTCTCTATTTCCACTACCCATCTCTTACCCTCCACATAAGGCCCTTTAATGGTTCTTTTGTTTTTGGTCCATCTCTCTGTGAATTTCTTGGAGTTCTCTTCGTCTTTGGCCAGGGGACCCCTATGAAGCAAAGGTTCAGACAGGACAACTGATTCCAGCTCAAATAAAAAGAGTGTTTTACTGCCAGCCAAAGTGTGAAGGGCGTGTTTGCAATTGAATCCATTCTCCTCAAGCAGACTCCTCGCATTCCTTTCAGCTTTTTTGATTTGAGGCAATAGAATTTCTGAGGAAATAACAGGTACCTTCACCTCAAACCCAATCAATCTTTCTTCTCGTCCGAGCCTAGATCTTATTTCTTCAACGTTTAGCGGTTTCGGCTCCAATGGAAAAAAGAATCTTATTGAGGGGTCCTCAAGATAAGCATCCGACGCTTTCTCGAATATCTCCAGACTTCTTCCAGTCACAGCCGCTGCCACATTCCTATTCGGATCGACGGGATCGATAAAAACGAGAGAAGAATCAAATTTCGATGGAGATCCTTCGGTTAGTGTGAGGCCTTCTTTACTCCATTTTGGAGCGTGATCCAACACCTTTTTGAATGACCCGTACCTGAGAATCAATAATTCACATAGATACCCCGAGAAGCCATCGGCTTCGGCCCCTGCGCCATATATCCCTATTCCTTTCAGAAATTGCTTTAGCAACCTAACTTGGTTTCTTTGCCTGCGCTTTAAGGCTGCATTGATGTACTGGGTATGAAAAGGAGTTCGGTCAACTGCAGATAAGATATTTTTTGCAGACCCCACTTTATAACAAGGAACCACGTCTACTTCATAACCTCCAAAATCCCCATGAATGTAGGGGTGCTCCGCATACTTCAGCTCCCATTTCTCCAACACTCTTTTCCCTATCGAAAGTCCCTCCGCTTCTAGTTCATTCCAGTCGGTAGAGGGCGGGAAAAGCAAGAAGAGATCGATGTCAATCGAGTCTTTGAGGTAGGTGTCCTTTGCCACAGAGCCCACCAGCTGGACCTCTATGCCTTTGCCCTTTACTTCGTTTTTTGCCTTGTCCTCCAGTAAAGCAACCGCCGTCTTGAGCCTGCTCACTTCTCCTCGACTTGGCTTTACGCGTGAAAGAGTTATCGATTGTGGATTGAGTTTTTTCCATAGCAGCCACCCTACCAACAGCGCTAGAAGTGCACCCCCCAGTACATCCAATAACCAATGTATGACCAGATAAATGGTTGCAAGAATGACAGACAAAGAAAACACGGGGGTAAACCCTTTCAGTCTTTTGTTATCCGAAAGGAACGCGATTATCACCGCAGAAACGGCAAATCCTATGTGCAATGAAGGAAAGCAGTTGTTTATGGAGGTTACTGTATAAAAAGACGCCTCTACCCCAGGAATTATCATCTCCAAAGTAGACTGAAGTCCAAAATACTTGTAAACATTGGTCACTGGAAAGAACAAGAGAAAAGGCAACTGGATTGCCCACATCATGGGATAAAAAAGCAGAACGAATCTTGTGTGCCACTCCTTATCATTCAGGAGAAAAATGACAGGTATGAACCACAGGACGAAAGAGTATACAACCAAATAAAAAAACACGAAGTAATAAAGCAGAGGCTTGCACCAATAGTCAGCCATCGATGCGACCCATCCGTTTTCAATGGAATAAAAGAAGGGAGCGAAGCCATCTTCTCCAATGTACTGCATCAACCAAGTAGTGGTCGGCCTGTCGACAAGATTTACTTCAATCGATTGAAGAATGAAAACACTGCCAAGCACAACGATGTACAGTTTGTACTTCGAGAGGATTTTGAACAGGTTCTGTCTGTTATACCTAAAAACTTTTTTAGGCACGAATAAGAAAAAAAAGGGAACGAAAAGAAGTAGGTTTAGACCCAGGATAATTCCTGCAATAAGCTGAGTTTCCATCT
This sequence comes from Thermoplasmata archaeon, assembly GCA_013329495.1. Classification (GTDB taxonomy): domain Archaea; phylum Thermoplasmatota; class E2; order UBA9212; family UBA9212; genus UBA9212; species UBA9212 sp9212u. Next base: position 11,524 of record DUKC01000198.1, on the reverse strand, counting down.
TATCCCAATCTAACTTCCCTGAGTTGAGTGTAAACAGGACCCCCCTGCAAGAGAGTGCTCTGGTATAGTTTGAGTTCGCTTACTTCAAACTCACAAAATTTAACCCTATTAAACTCGTCTAGAACTCTCATTATCTCATCTTTCCCTCTCTTTGATTTTACTCTGGCAACCGTCAGATGAGGTAAAAAACTTCTGCTTTCTCTCTTAAATCCAAGAGTTTCTAATTCCCGGTCAAGTTCGTCAGCCAATTCTTTAAGATTTCCAGCATCTTTCACTCCAATCCACACCACTCTAATATAGTTTCGATTTGGAAAGACCCCACATCCCTCTAGCGCCATTCTAAAGCTTTCCACTCCTTTTGATGCTTTTTCAATAGCCTGCTCCACCTCCGCCGGATCCTTGTCCGTTTCGCCTAGAAATTTGAGAGTTAAGTGCAAATTTTCTGGGGCTACTACTTTTAGGTCTGGATCGCACCCCCTTATCTTATCCAAAAAGCTTCTAATCAACTCATTTTTTGGTATGTCAACAGCAACGAACAATCTCATATTGCCCTCCTACCTAACTTCAATCTTTCTTGTTTTTTACTCTAAGGTTTTCCGCATCATAAGCTTGCAAAAAAGCTTGGGTGAGTATCACGTCTGATAATTCACTATAATCCTGACCTGGCTTTGGCAAATACGCAGGATCGTTGAAGGGGAGCTTCATCTTGCATTTCGCAAGCTTCGTTCTAGCCTTGGCTCTTTCTCCCTGATCCGCTTTTTTTGCATCGATGGTTTTTGGATCTAGGCCGCATCGTCTGATCTCATCCATAAATATCGCTCTAGAAAAAAGCTTCTCCAAACAGTGAACAGCCAATTCCACTTCTTCAGAAGAACCCAGTTTACACTTCTTTATTTCATCTCCAACAACCTCATAAATGGTTTTTTTGCATGCTTGGCCAGGAGAATACACCTTTGCCGGCTTCACTTCAGTCTCTTTGACCAAACCCACATCAGCCAACGCCTTCAAGTAGCCAGCAATAACCAGTCTGTTATATTTTAAACCATCTTCCTCTAACTTTTTACTCACTCCGCTGATGGACTCATGCTTTTTTCTTAAGTATTCCACTATAACATCTTTTAAAGCTGTATTCTCATTACTCATCATCCCTTCTCTTGGTAACTTTGTTAACAGAGTTGATAACATATAAACTTTCTCTTTTAAATGTTTAAAAATGGGTTTTTTTCATGCAGATCATCTTCAAAACGCATTTTAATCCACTCTCTCAAAACACCTATGACAAACAGCCGTCTGGACATTTCAAGATATTCTTTATTATTCAACGGCATTACAGAACACGCGAGATACAATTCTGCCTGAAAAGCTTTCTATGAATTTGACGCCATTTACTCTTTCGCTAGCGCCTCCTTTAGCTTTGTGATTATATCCACCGGAGTGGGATCAAAGCCTCTCATGAGGGCAAGATAAACGCTCACATAATCTAGGAAGCAAATGCCCCAATACAGCTGTTGCAGTGAAGTCTTCCCTCTGCTCCACACTTCGATCATTTTTTGCTTTTTCCATAGAAGGCTCTTGGTGAGCTCAATTCTCTTTGTGACCCTTGGATGTTCGCCTTTGTATCTCAGCAATATTGGAAGGTACCTATCTCCGTGTTCTTCCCCACTCCAACCGACCGTGTCATTGTGATTCATCTCAGGAAACGAATCCCAATAGGCGAGACACTTGCTATTTTCATTGAGTTGAGTCTTGAACCGATGGGCCACAGGGGCATAGAGGCCAGAACCGTAGATTATTGGTGTTTTGCCTGACAGATAAATTTCTTGCGCTAGCTTAAGCGGGGGATTGTTCGTTGCATTCGGGTCAAAGTTTTGGTGTTGCAAGTAAATAAATTCACAAAGCTTTGGAATCTCTTTGTCATACTCCTGAGCGAGCACTCTCAACAGAGGAAAGAAAAGGTAAGGCAAGGCAACTCGGGGCTGATAACCATGAGGGATTTTTATGAGAGGTATATTCGACGATTTGGCTTTTCCCCAAAGCTTTCCATCTGATGTTATAGCCAAGATCTTGCAGTTGGAAGCCTTTGCCATCTCGAATGCTGTGAGGGTCTCTTCAGTGTTCCCTGAATAGCTTGACGTAACTACAAATTTTGTAGGAGGTATGCCGTAACCTCTGACCACTTTAATGTTGTATTTGTTTTCCAAGAAGATCGCAAGAAGTTCTCCTCCGATCGCTGATCCACCCATTCCAACAATCACAAGATTCTTTGGAATATCTAGCTTGGCTCCTTTTCCCAGTTCCCAGGCATCCTTTATAATGAAAGGTAATTTTGCTAAAGTCTCGAGCATTCCGCTTCTGTCTAAACTTCTGTCAATCTTTACCATCTTGTAGAAATAGATATGAACCTGAGATTAAAACTTTAGCCTCCGCAACAAACCTAAGATATCTGGGAGAATGTCCCAGCTTTTTCTAACACTTTTTAGGTACCATCCGTATCGAGGCTTTCCATAGTGAGTTACGTCACCACGCGGGGCTACAAAGGGAATGAGTATAAGGTATTCAGATACTCTTCATAGCCCCACTATCCGACACTCATAGCCTATTTACGGATAGTACCACTTTTTATCCTCTCGTAGGAAAGAAGAATTTCTTTTTTCAAATCATAAAAATAGCATCTCTTTTAACTGAGGGCTGGACCGGGCAGAGGCTGTAGTAAAGACTCGATTCGACCTTGCAATAACGAAAAGTCATAAAAACACGTATTATAATTCTTTTACCAAATAATCCTAAAGGCCGATTCAGAGAACGGTATTAAAAAGATCGGAAAAGAAGTAAATAAGAAGGAATAAAAGCCTTTCAGTCGATTCATTGTGGCACTCAAAAAGCAAAATTAAACAAACAAGAATGGTATGACTTCAAACAGGTTTGACGCTTAAAAGGCACTGTCATTCCATATCGGTGATTGAAAGTCATCTCGAAAAAATATGTGGACATTGAATAGAAAAAAATATGGAAGGATGGTGGGGAAATGAAAATAACGGTAGTTGATGCGCCTTTGATAAGAGATGAACTGACGAAGATGAGAGATAAGAATACGGGGAGCATCGCCTTTAGAAAAGGATTGGTGCACATTGGACGGTATTTCAGCTATGAAATAACAAAGAGCTTCGATTGGGTTGAAAAAGAGGTCAAAACACCTTTAGCCGCTGCAGATGGAATAGAAATAGGAGACATGAAGAGAGTGATAGTCATAAATGTTTTAAGAGCGGCTATGCCTCTCGTTGACGGTCTTTTAAAGGTTTTTCCAGAAGCGAGGGTCGGCATAATAAGTGCATTCAGGGGAAAGGCACCCGAGTTTAAGGTTAGCGTTGATTACGTCAAGGTGCCTAGAATAAGCAAAAAAGATATCTTAATAATCGCAGATCCAATGGTGGCGACTGGATCAACAATGGTAAGAATCCTAAAGGAACTAAGGAAATACGGCGAGCCCAAGAGGAAGATCATCACATGTGTTGTCACAACACAATATGCAATGGAAAAAATAGAAAAAGAATCTCCTGATGCGGAAGTCTACACAGCTGTTATAGATCCTGAAATTAATGAGCGCGGTTACATTGTTCCCGGTCTGGGAGATGCGGGGGACAGGGCCTTTAGGAACGAGTAATCTCTTGATGGCATAAACATCGCCTCTATTTTACCCCAATTTTCCTATGCTTTACTTTTGAGAGTCGCTTCTCCATTCAGAGCGGCAAAGAATTGGAATTTTACTGCGTTTTCAACAAAATTTTGGATGTCTTCCTTTTCTCCACCCTTGCTAAAGATGCCCAAAGGCACCTTTCCCCCCGCAGCTGAAGAATGACCCCCCGCATGCTCTTTACCAAAAGCGTTTTGTAAGAGCGTGCCCAAGTTCACTCGTGAGTCTTTGGATCTCGCGCTGAGATGGATGTTTTCTCCCACAATTCCAGAAACCAAGACCGTTGAAACGCCCTCAAGCCTCAACAGAAAATCCGCTGCCTGGGATATGGCATTCAGCTCGTTTGTAAAACCCACGGAGGTGACCAAATAAGAGCCTCTTACCTCACGATGTGTTATCGCTTTAGATAGCGTGTCTATTGTCTCTATGCTGTATGGGGGCGATTCTATCGCTTCTAAGAGTTCGGGATCAGCCAGCGTTGAAAGATAGTTCATGATCTGAAGTTCGGTTGGTGAAATCGAGCGAGTTAACAAAGAGGCATCAACCCGTATTGCGTAGAAAAGACAAGTTGCAAGTTTTTCGTCGGGTACGATCGACAATTGCTGGAGATACTGGGTCATCATGGTTGCCACAGCACAAATATCACTTCTGACATCGACAAATTCACCCTTGACCACTCGGGCTTCATGATGATCTATCACTACATCTGGCACAACATCCTTTGGCAATGAGTTGTTTATGCCGGGTATTGAAGATTCTATCAAGGCAACTTTCCCTGCTTGGTTAACTATTTCAAGGGAGGAGGTTGGATTCACCACCTTTTCAAACTCAACTCCTATAAGGTTCACAAGTGCACGATTTTCTTGATGGGAGATCTGGCCGCCATAAAAAATTCTGTGAGGAACCTTAAACTTTTTGCAGATCTCAGCAAAGGCAAGGGAAGATGCTATAGAATCCGGATCAGGATTATCATGCATAAAGATTGCGACTCCTCCCTCCTTGGCCTGTTTGATAACCACAACCAACTTTTCAGTGTTCGATTCAAGCTCGTGTTCTCCAATCTGTCGGATCAAGGATTGTGCGATGATCTTTGGGGTTACTATCACCTCATCCGCCTTTGCTTTTTTTAGTTCGGCAACAAGATTTGGACTTTTAGCTCTCACAACCACCAGCTTCTCGGGAGTGCTTTTCTTTATTCTTTTTAGAGTCTCAAGATTGCTGTTGTCAGAAGATGAAAGGATAAGAATGGGATTTGCATCTTTGAGAGGCGGGCTCTCAGGATCTACTTTAGCTATGCCTCCAACTATGGCTTCAAACCCAAGCTCTTTTAGACTCTCAACTCTCACAGGGCTCCGATCAATGATGACTACTTTTTTTCCTCTCGAAACTAGCTGCTCCGCTACTTCCTTGCCTACTGCTCCACATCCAAGGATTGCATACATGCTTCTTCACTAAATAGGTATTTTCATATTTGAGCTTTTTCAGCCCCAAACGGGGTATTATCCAAGCCATCTTATTTAACTTTATGCCTAGATTAGGGCGTTTTTAATTTTTTTCTAGCAAAATTCGTTCGCAACCCTCTCTATTTTTTATGCATCTTGCCTAAACTATTATTAAAGAAAGGGGCATTAGAAATTATGGAAGAACTAAGGTGGAACCCAATAAGGCAGGAGTGGGTCATAGTAGCAACCCATCGCCAAACCCGACCGTTACTGAGCAGAAAGCAGTGCCCTTTTTGTGAAGAGGTCGAAGGAGCTCCGGGAGAGCTCGAAGTGATAAGCATTCCCAATCTCTTCCCTTCGCTATTGGAAAATTCAAGAAGTGTGAGCAATGAGAGTCCATTGTTTGTAAAGTGCCCAGCATACGGTAAATGCGAAGTGGTGATCTACAGCAAGGACCATGATAAAGGTTTAAAGGACCAGTCTACCGATAGCTTGATAGAACTGATTAACCTGTGGATAGATCGGTACGAGGAACTTGGGAGCAAACCTGGAATAAAATACGTTTTTATTTTTGAGAACAAAGGAAGGCTAATCGGAGTCACTCTAGATCATCCCCACGGCCAGATCTACGCGTTTCCGTTTGTTCCTGAAGCCCTCCAGAGAGAGGTAGAATCTAGCAAAAAATGGATGGAAAAGCACGGGCGGTGCTTGTTCTGCTCGATTATCGAGGGGGAGAAAGAAAAGAGTGAAAGAATAATCTTTGAAAATGAGAGGTTTGTTGGATTTGTCCCATTCTTTGCTTCTCTTCCTTACGAAGTTCACCTATATCCAAAATCTCATCTCGGTTCGATAACTCAACTAGATGACCATGGAAAAAAGGATCTTGCCGAGTCCATCAAGGCAATCATTACCAAGTACGACAGATTCTTTGGATTTGAACTTCCTTACATGATGATGCTCTTTCAATCACCCACAGATGGAAAGGATTATCCGTTCTATCACTTCAGAATCGAATTCAGGCCTCTGCACAGAAGCAAGGAAAAGATAAAATATTTAGCATCAGTTGAATCTGGGACTGGAGTGTTTATTAACGATACATTGCCAGAGGAAAAGGCGAGGGAATTAAAAAAGACAAAATGGAAAGAGTGAAATCGAGCGAGTTAAAAGATCAATTATTCAAGCTAACTGGAGAAAAGAAGCCCCCTCTTTTCTTCAGAGCGCCTGGCAGAGTGAACCTTATTGGGGAACACACCGATTACAACGATGGTTTTGTGCTGCCAATCGCGATCAATCTCGGCTTAAGGGCAGCAGTTTTACCCTCGGATTCCCCCCAAGTTAGAGTTCGCTCTTTGTTGATGAAAGAAACTAGGAAATTTTTTCTTAACCAACTCAATGAAACAAGAAAGACCAACACCTGGTTAGACTATTTACAGGGAGTGGGGCTTGAACTTAGAAAGGAAGGTCACAAATTAAAAGGTTTTCAAGGGATTTTTGCCTCAAATTTACCAGTAGGCTCTGGTCTATCCTCCTCTGGGGCTCTGGAAGTTCTTACCGAATTGATTTTTGAATCAACTTCGGGATTCGGGTTAGCTTCGTTAGAAGCTGTGAAACTCTGCAGGCGGGCAGAGAATCATTTTGTCGGAGTTGACTGTGGAATAATGGACCAGTTTGCTTCCAGATTTGGGAGAGCAAAGCATGCAATTTTCATCGACTGCCGCGAATTAAAGCATGAGTATGTTCCCTTTCCGAAAGACTATAAGGCGGTTGTCCTCGATACAGGAGTGAGAAGGGAGTTGTCAAAAAGCTCTTACAACCAGAGGAGAAGAGAGTGTAAAGAAGCACTCGGATTTCTCAAAAAGTATTACCCCGAAGTCAAAGCACTGAGAGGCGTTTCCCTCTCACAATTAGAAAAGCACGAGGAAGACATGCCTCCAACCTTAAGAAAGAGGGCAAGGCACGTAGTGAAGGAAAACGAAAGGGTGATTGAAGCGGTTGACTTGTTAAAGCGAGGGAATCTAGAAGGATTTGGCAAGCTCATGAACGATTCGCATCGATCTCTGAGAAGTGATTATGCGGTCAGTTCGAAGGAGCTCGATAAGGCGGTGAACATTGCAAGAGGATTGAGGGGGTGCGTAGGCTCACGCCTAACTGGTGCGGGATTTGGGGGATCGACTGTGAGCCTGGTTGAAACAACACAAGTTAAAGGCTTTGTCGGAAAAATAGAAAAACTTTACTCCGAGGCGACAGGCTTCAAGCCAAAGTTGTATGTTTGCGAGGCAGCCAATGGAGCAAAACGTATCAAATAAGTTTGCCTGATGCGCTCATTCTTATAAAAAGATAAAAATTAGAAAGACCGGATTTCTTCTTAGTCAAGTCACTTTGCCCAAGCGACATCCTTATCATTTATGCTTATCGATTCCATAAGACACTCTTTGCATACGTCTCATGCCTCAAATTATTTTGGACTGGCCACGCGCTGGCATTTCACACCACCTTCGACAAAAAAGGGTCCGTGAGGTAATCATGTTTGTCCATTGCCTTTTGATTTAGAGTTCAAGAACGTCTTCCATCTCGTATATCTTCTTTTCCCTTCCCTTGGATAACCACCTTATTGACATGAGAACGCCCGATGAAAACGGTTCCCAGCTCTGCGCCTTATGCGTTATCTCCAATCGCTCTCCATCCCCACCAAACAAAATTGTGTGATCGGACACGATGTCCCCTGCCCGAATCGAGTGTATTCCTATGCCCTCTCCTCTCTCACCTGATCCGCTCCTTCCATACACTGGCTTCCTCTCTCCAAGAACTTCGCACACGATCTCATAGGTTCTCCTGGCCGTTCCGCTCGGTGAGTCTTTCTTTAGTCTGTCATGGGCCTCGATTATCTCGACATCATAGTCTTTCAAATGGGAGGCCGCTTCTTTTGTGAGTCTCCAAAAAACGTTCACGCCCAAAGAAAAGTTCGGGGAAATGACCGCTGAGACCTTGCCCTCAACCGCTCTCCTAATTCTTTCTTCTTGCTCTTTTGAGAAACCCGTCGTTCCAACCACTAGGTTAATCCCTTTCTCAGAAGCAGTCTCGATGTTTTTCACCGACGAATCCGCAACCGTGAAATCCACATAGAGATCTGGAGAGAGCTCGTCAAAGATTTCACCCATCCCTCTCGCATCTCTAATCTCCAAATCCCCGATCTTTTTTCCAACACCCTTTATGTCCATCGCGGCTACCAGGCTCATGTCATCTTGCTCCAAGATGTCTCTGCATATCAGAGAGCCCATCTTTCCGTTTGCACCAGCAACTGCTACCCTTATCATTTTTCCTCGATAAACTTGAGATGGTGATTTCGGTTTTTGTTCTAACTTTCTCATCTTCAACCTCCTCCGAAAGGCTTGTAATCCACTCTCACGGTGTTTGAGTCTGTTTGGAAATTCGTCCTAATTACGACGTATTTTCTTGCACTCAAAACCTGCTCTTCAAAAGGAATTTCTCTCCCATTTAAGAGAACTCTTCCTCCATTCCAAGAATAGGGAACATTGACGTAAACTTCAGCAGAACTGGTTTTTGCTGCTGTCAGACTAAACACTATGTCTTTTCTTTCATAGTTTAGCTCATAGTCTCCTAGCTCCAGGCATCCATTGGTTAGAGTATAAGGAGAATTTATCCCCACGAGGTGTTCCCACATCATCCAGTCCGGCATGAAGGTTTCGTATGCTAGAGACAGCAGGAACTGCACCGTCCATGCGGTCATGTGGCAATCAGCGGTTGTCCACCCGTTAACATCTTTCTCATCTTCCCAGTTAGCGGTCCAAAACTTCAACCAGCCGTTGTCGTAAAATCCATTCTCTACGATGTAATCCCCAAGCCAGATTGCCCCTTCCAAGTATTCCTCTTTTCCAGTCCACTGGTACAGATTGAGCAGGACCATGCCCGCATTAGCCAATTCGTTCGGTCTGAATGCCTCTCCTCTTGCTATCCTCTCTTTGGCATCCAGATAGTTCTGGCCTAGAAGCTCAGCATACATTAGATATTTTTCATCATCCGTCTCATGATATCTTTGAAGGAATGCATAAACAAAACAGTATTCTGTCCACCAATCCAGCAATCCTTTTCCCTCGCCAGTCAATGTGTTTACCACTCTGTAAGGCCTTTGCTCTTCCGCATTCCAACACTTTTCTATCACGGTGTCAATGTCCTTGCATACCTTCTCGTGCAATGGCCCATGATTTGACACTTCATATAGGATCATGTTGCTGACTGTTGATTCAATGAATGCGGTGTCGTACCAATCAGTCAATCCCTTTTTGATGGTTGCTTCTCTGTTTTCTCTCAGCGAGGTAGGGTAAAGACCAGTTTTCTTGTTTTCCAGCTCCATAAACTGTCCGAGAATTTCATCAGCAACGTCTACGTATCCCGTATCATGGGTTTCTGCCCAGAGAGGCAAGATAAAGGTCACAACAAAGTCGCCGTAATAACAACCATCCACATCTTCTTTAGCTTTAGGCAGAGCGATGTTTTCGTTCTTTGCCCATATTCCTCTCACAGAAGGATACAACCAACCCTTTGTCTCTATTATTAATCTATCATAAGCACTCTTGCAAGAGAACATGTACTCCCTCCAATGGCCAAACAGGGCCGCCTGAGGGATTGCATACCAATGAACAATTTCCGGTTCATTCCATTCCCCAGTTCTAGCATCCACCCCGCCTCCGTATCCCCACCTGAATCCTGCGGCCGCCAAATCTGTTTTTGAATCGATCGCATACTCCCACCAAGCATCGACCGCCCTCTCACAGCCTTCCTTGCACGTTTCATTTCCAGTGAGCAACCAGGTGTACCACAGGGCCAATGGGAGCTTAAATTCCTCCGTGTCAGCTTCATACGGAATGTACTCTCCGCTCACCTGACAAAAACCCGGTTTTGGTTTATTGGTGCTAGCATTCATCCATATGTAAAACAAGCCAGTCTCCCCTCTTCCATATCCGAGCCAATTGGTGAGCAGGTCATCGATTCTCTGCATGTACTTTTCTCGATCTATTTCGATTAAGCGCTCTTCTCTCTCCAAGCACAGCGGGGAGAGAAGAAGCTGACCAATTAACAAAGAGGAAATGATCAAAAGACACAGAATTTTCTGTTTCATGGCAGTTATCAAAGGAATTTGCGGATTTAAGTATTTTGTTATTTATTTCAGAAGCCATAGGATATCCTAAGCTGAGAAACAACAAAAACTCCGAAATCGACATTATTCAAACATCTCTCAGTGTTGAATGGGTATCTTTCTGTTTTTTGTCTTTGATCTGGTGCGAGGCTGTAAAATATACTTTTTCCTAATTTTAAAGCAGGTCGAATAATTGGAATAAACCAACCCATCAAAAACAGAAATAGTTAAATATGAGAGTTTAATTTCGCTAATGAGATGGACAAAATCGAAATAAGAAAAGCTGGAGAGGAGGATTTCACAAAAATATCGTCGCTCTACGACAGAGTTTATGAGGGTTTATATCCAGTACCTGAAGCATCCAGCCCAGAAGAGTTTAAAAAGATAATCCAAGATCGAAATCATCTCTGGTTGATTGCCCTCAAAGAGAATCGTTTGGTGGGCTCTCTAGTTTTTGCGATAGACGGGGACAACAGAATTTCAAAGTGCTACGGTGCCGTGGTTGAACCCAGTGAGCAAAACAGCGGAATAATGCACAAGATAAATTCATACGGAATCGAGAGCATTAAAAATTCAGACATTTTCTATGCGGTAGCAAGGACAGGATTTAGAGCACCTCAAAGAGTCCTGCAAAAGCTTGGATTCGCTCCGCTCGGAATATTTCCCAATGCAATGAGAATAAGGAGACTAGAAACTCATGGACTGCTGGCTTGCTTCAAAAACAAAGCTTTGGAAGAAAGACAAATTCCCTCTTTGATTCAGCCTGCCATCGGGCTTTACGATCTAATAAAACCGAGGTTTGGTCTGCATGCGGCAAATCAAGTTGAGGTGAAGATGGAAAATAACGATTTGGCTGTCGATCTAAACATAGATTCCACTCCCTCGGTCAAGGATCAATATTATAGATGCAAAGCCGAAAAGAGATTATTGTATGATTATTATCCGTTTTACGAACCAAATTTAAGGTTTTACACCCCAGATGGGCAAAACGAAGCTTTCACTTTCCACAATTCGAGAGCATCTTTTCTTTATGTTCTGGGCGTAAAGATCGAATCCGGAAGAAAAGATCCCACTCAAATTCTCGAGAGTGTTGCAGAGGCGGCCTTAGGGTTGAATTGTTCTTATATAGAGATGGTCGTACCATCCAATGACCCTGGATTGCAGAGTGCTGCATACAGTGCAAACTTTTTACCCTCCGCTTATTTCCCCGCATTTAAAAAGGACGGAAAACTAAGA
>DUKC01000037.1 GCA_013329495.1 Thermoplasmata archaeon | reverse complement strand
TCGATCGAATTTTTCACATTCCTCCTCCTATACCATAAACCTTATACGTATGTAAGTTAATTTGGAGCTATGAAACAAATAAGTGTATTTAGAGATATTATTCTACTAGTTATTATTATAGGCTTCTTGATAGGAACAGTATTTGCAGGAGGTGTAGAAGGAGAGTCTGGGGAAGGAACAAAACTAGAGGAAATAGAGTATTTGTCAGAGTATTTGCCACCCGTAAACACCAAATTTACATTCCATGTAAAAAGTTCCGGTGATAAGGTTGCAATCACTTCTTTATGGGAAAAGCCAGGGGAGCGTGACGAAATTCATCAATTTATGGGGATAAAAGAGGGAGTTAAAGGCAAAACCAAAAGCAGGGTGATTGAAGACTCTGAGCCAAGAACATGCGCATGGTGGAGAACGACCGTACCTTCAGATCAAGACTATTATGCCGACTTCAATTATGCCCTCAAAAATAATGGGCTCTACATCTATCGCGAGGAAGAGTCGACAGGGGGATTAAGATATTATATAAATTGCCTAAAAGCAGTATCCTTCCCAATTACAGCAGGAGATGGCTGGGCTGATAAAACCACCTTTTATACCTATATACCAGATACAGGTGTATCTCTCTCCCCCACCTATGAGTCCAAAGGTCTAACTTCAGATTCTATAAAAGTAAAAGTAACAGTCGATAAAAAAGAAAATATAACAACTCCTGCTGGTACCTTTGAGTGCTATAAGGTCACTACTATCTTCACATCATACACAGGAAAGTGGCTTACAGCGGCTACTACGACCACTACCCAGAAGCGCTGGTGGTCGCCTGAACTGAACTACTTCGTTAAAGAACGCGACTCGATTTCCATAAATGCAGTGATAGATGCATCTGGAACTATCACGAAGGAATTGACTAACTATCAGCTGGCATCATCAGATATGGGGGTAATCTAACTCTAACGAGGATCGAAAAGATCTGGGTGAAAAAAATGCTTGGAAGCGCACAAGAAAATCAAAAGAGGGTATAAAGCAGTTTATAGCAGAAAAGAGAAAAGCTAAGTGAGATGGAGGAAGAAAAATGACTGAATCAGGTGAGGCAAATACCAAAAACTCCTTGTGGGGTAAGCTCGAAGATTTAGAAAATGCCCTTAGGATAGAGGATGAAATCATGGCGGGCGCTTGTGATCTCCATGTTCACGGGAGTCCCGGTAAGAAGGGGAGACACTTCTTTTACAAGCCCAGCATGATCGACACCGCAAAAAAAGCAGCCAAAGCAGGGATGTGTGCCCTTGTTTTTAAGAGTAATGAGATGCCAACATCAGAAAGCGCGTGGTTAATGGAGGAATATCTTAAAGAGTGGAGCGCAGGCAAAGAGGGGTTAAGCCTCCCAAGAATCTTTGGAGGCGTGGTGTTGAACCATATGGTTGGTGGGTTGAATATCGAAGCAGTTAAAGGAGCAATTAACACCACTCATGGCAAAATTGTCTGGGCGCCTACGAATGATGCGGCATACTATCGGGGAACTGAGAAAGGCATAAAAATCCTGGATGAGAACGAAGATCTTCGGAAGGAGATAAAGGAAATCCTCGATTTTCTTCACGGATATGACGAACATGTGATCTTTGGCACTGGCCATATAAGCCCAGAGGAAATCCGAAGAATTACTGAGTATACCAAAGATCTGCGTATCGGCGTTAATATCACACATCCCCTGTTTCCTCTGACTAAATTAACGATTGAAGAGATGAAAGAGGTGACAGCTAATGGGGCCTATCTTGAGATCTGCGCTTCAACAAATCTACCAAGTGTTTACCTGCCCACAGGGGATCCATCTGAAGTTGTCGATGTTATAAAAGCTATTGGAGCGAAACATTGCATTATCTCGAGTGACTATGGGCAACCGCTTAACCTTGACCCCATAAACGGCCTCAGGATGTTCGTCAGAATATTGCTTTCATTTGGCGTAAGTAGAACTGATGTAGAGACAATGATGAAGGACAACCCTCGTCAGCTATTGGGGATCTAAGACCGATTCTATAACATACAAAGAACCCAGATTTTATAACACAAAAAAATAAGCAAAGAATTCGCTGATAGTGGTCGGGCCGTCAAAGATATCCAGTTCTGGGTCAAAGATATCTAGCTCTGGGCTTATGTGGCGTAGTACAACCTTAGAAAGTGACATGGCATAACCTTAGAACGATAGCATAACCTTAGAAAGTTTTAAGGATAGGGACGATGTTAGAACTTAACAGGCTTAAAAGAGGTGAAAAAATGGCAACAAAAGAAGAAGTAATCAAGGCGTTGGAAGAAGTAAAGGCAAAATTTGAAGACCCGACCTTAAAAAAGAAATTTGGGACTTTTACCAAGAACATGCAGTTCACATTTAGTGATCTTGGGACATCTTTTGCCTTCGAAATCGTAAACGGCGAGGTAAAATCAATGGAAGAGAAAGAAATTGAAAAACCAGATATCTCCGCTACTACGGATAGTGAGACATTTTTAGGAATCGCGAATAAGAGTATAAGTTCGATGCATGCCTACACATCCGGTAAAATCAAGGTAAAAGGTGCAATGACAGATCTTCTAAAACTTCAAAAAATTCTATAATGCGACAAAATCTAATCTTGCGATGGGAGGGGCTATCTAGATGATGGAAGAATTATATGTGGAAGTGACATGAAAGCATTGATAACGGCGGCATTTCACGAAGATGGCCTTGAGATACTAAAAGGACACATGGACGTGTTATATGAAAGTTGGAAAGAGAAAGGCAAAATTTATACGGACACATCAGAATTTATAAACAAGATAAAAAGAGAAAAGGCCGATGTACTTATTGTGGAAGTGGATACAGTAGATGAAGACGTTCTTTCAGCCTGTGATGTAAAAATAATTGGATCATGTAGAGCAAACCCAGTAAACGTAGAAGTTGACGCTGCAACTGAACACGGAATACCCGTATTCTATACTCCTGGGAGAAATGCAGATGCGGTCGCCGATATGACCATTGCTCTGATGTTGGCTCAGATAAGGCATCTCACCGAGGTAGATAGGGTATTGAAATCTGGAGAATTTTTTATCAATACAGAAGAAGATTTCAAAAATTTCCTTATCAGATTTAGCGGTCCCGAACTCGGTGGGAAAAACGTCGGGATTATCGGGATGGGCGCCGTCGGTTTCAAAGTCGCTCAGAGGTTAAGACACGGATTTGGAGCAAAGATATTGGTCTATGATCCTTATGTTAAGGAGGAGAGATTAAAAGCAGTTGAAGCAACCGCTGTCGACCTTGAGACACTATTGAAAGGATCTGATCTGGTAACTCTGCACGTCTCAGTCACTCCAGAAACTGAAGGCATGATAGGTGAGAAGGAATTCGCATTGATGAAACCCACTGCGTACTTCTTTAATACAGCTAGAGCATTTGCAACTGATGAAGATGCGCTTTATAAAGCATTGAAAGACAACAGAATAGCAGGGGCGGGATTAGACGTATTTGATGTTGAGCCAGTTGATTCTGACAACAGGTTCTTAGAGTTGGATAACGTCACCGTGACACCCCACATTGCTGGGCAAACGGTGGATGTTGTAAGGCATCAGGCCATGATGATTGCCGAGGATATAGCCAGATATTTAACCGGAGAAGAACCGCTCCACATTAAAAACCCAGAAGTGCTAAAAAGGGCAAGATAACATGGGGAACGAATATATCCTAATACTTGATGCTGGAACTGGAGCCGGAAGATGTGTGATCCTCGATGCGCAAGGTAACTTAGTTTCTCAGTCTTATAGGGAGTGGCGCTACTTTTCACCGCCAGAAGTAGAGCCTTTGGGCATGGAATTTGACCCTGCGTTGTTTTGGAACATCCTGAGCGATACGATAAAAGAGGCCATGAAGGCGGGGGATATACCCAAGGATAAGATCATCGGTATAAGCGCAACAAGCCAGAGGGAAGGATTGGTATTTTTAGACACAAATGGGGGAGAGCTCTATGCAGGTCCAAACATGGACATGCGAGGTGTGTTGACGCAGGGCATAATAGAAGAAGAATTGGGTGATGCACTTTATAAAATTACGGGGCAGGGTCCTCCATTCTTTTCTGCGGCAACAAAGTTGTTGTGGTTTAAAGAAGAAAAACCAGAGGTATATGTAAAGATCAGTCGTATGCTGATGCTGAGCGATTGGATTCTATTCAAATTAACTGGCGAGTATGCAGCGGAACCTTCCAATGCCTCGTCCTCCCTCGTTTTTGATATCCATAAATGCAAATGGTCCGATGAAATTATTGAAAAACTTGAATTGTCAGGGCATATATTCCCCAAGATGCACCAGGCCAGTGAACAAATTGGCACAGTAACGAAAGAGGCGTCCGAGAAATGCAATTTGGTAGAAGGCACCCCCGTCATAATCGGAGGAGCAGACACACAAAGTAGTTTGGTTGGGTCGGGAGCGATTAAAGATGGAGATGTCGGTATAGTGGCAGGGAGTAACACACAAATCCAAATGGTGGTTCCCAGTCCGATAATCGATTCCAAGGAAAGAATTTGGACGAGCTGCCATTTGCTTCATGGAAAATGGGTTTTAGAAAGCAACGCGGGGATGACGGGGTTGATATACAAATGGTTGAAAGACAATATACTCAGTTATGGATCCTCTATGAAAGGGACGGCGGTCACTTATGAGCAGATGGACGAACTCGCATCCCAAGTTCCTCCAGGATCTTGCGATGCCTATGCCTCTCTGGGTGCCGATATTATGAATGTACAGCAGATGCATGTCGTAAGGCCTGGGATATTCCTATTTCCACCACCTGCCAACCCATTAACTGCTGTACCTGTCGGAATGTCACATTTGATTAGAGCAACTATTGAAAACCTAACATTTGTTACTAAAGGAAATATGACCCAAGTAGAAGATATCTCAAATAGGAAGGTAGAGGGAGCGCGTATGAATGGTGGTATGGCTAAAAGCAAATTGTGGCCACGAATATTGGCGGATGTACTTGATATCCCCATCAGCATTCCAAAGGTTAAAGAAGGTGCATCGTTAGGTTGTGCAATTTGCGTTGCTATAGGTGTAGGCAAATATAAGGACTATGATGAGGCTATAAAGTCGATGGTGAAGTTTGAAAAAATCATTGAGCCAGATAAAGTTATACACGAGAAGTATAACTCCCATTATGAAAGATGGAAGAAATTATATAACGAAATAACGGAATTGGCATAGAAGAGGTGAAAATATGGCTGAGAAAGAAATTAATAAAATAAAAATGGAAATAATAGAGGCGGGTAAAAGGATGCTACATAAAGATCTTGTGATTGGTACAGCTGGGAATATCAGTGTCAGAATTTCAGGTGAAGACAGGATCTTAGTCACGCCGAGCCACGTAGAATACGATAAAACTGAGATCGATGACATTTTGGTGGTGGATTCCGAAGGGAATGTCTTGGAAGGAGACCGTAACCCATCCATTGAAACAGGGATGCATATTGGAGTTTATAAGGCCAGGCCAGATGTGGGGGCAGTAGTTCATTCCCATGCTATATGCACAAGTGCGATCGCATCATTAGGAAAAACCATACCTCCTTTCCTTGATGGGCTGGTATCGACAATTGGTGGTGAGATAGAGGTTGCAGAGTACGGTATGCCTGGTAGTGAAGAATTAGCGGAAAATGCGGTGAGAGCACTCGGTGAAAAGAATGCAGTTCTTCTGGCAAATCATGGCTCTTTATGCTGTGGAAAGAATCTAAAGGATGCACTTGAAAACACTGAGTTGGTTGAAAGAGTGGCACAGATATTCATATTCTCGTCGATCCTTGGCAAGCCGAGAAATCTTCCACAAGAAGTTGTAGAACTACAGCAAGGAATATTTGAGATGATGAGGTAGGTAAAATAGAATAGAATAGATAGATAGGTAGAATAGAATAGAATATGATCCAAAATAGATAGATCCCGAGATAACTATGACCAAAGCAAAAAATATGGCCAAAGGGTATATGGGAAAGATCCTTCTTGTAGACCTTTCAAATCAAAAAATCCATGAGGAGCAGGTAGATAAAGGGCTCTACAGAAATTTCTTAGGCGGATCTGGACTTGGCATCAAAATAATTTACGATAGACAAAAATCTAACGTATATCCGCTTGGCAAGGAAAGTATCCTAGGTTTTACAACGGGGCTTCTAGAGGGTGCAGGTATTCCATTCGCCAATAGGTATTTTGTCGTTGGGAAATCGCCCTTGACCAATACTTGGGCAGATTCAAATGGAGGCGGATATTTTGGGCCTGAACTTAAATCTACAGGATATGATGGTGTTTTCTTTACGGGCATTTCAAAGGGTCCTGTGTATTTGTGGGTTAATGATGGTAAAGTGGAGATCAGAAATGCGGGTCACATCTGGGGAGAGGATACCACAGATACCGAAAAGATGATAAAAGGAGAAGTAGGAAATAATGTAAAGGTTGCTTGTATTGGTCCCTCCGGTGAAAAACTCTCACTCATCTCCGCGATAATAAATGATGGAGGGAGAGCTGCTGCCCGCTCTGGTTTAGCAGCTGTCATGGGGTCAAAGAATCTGAAAGCGTTGGTTGTTAAGGGATCAAAAAGACCTCAGATACATGATAAAGAACAGATATCCAAGCTTAGAGAAGAGTATCTATCCACCTTTAGAGAAAACCCAATAGTGGAAATTTTAAGCATGTTTGGCACAAATACCCGTACCGTAATGCATTCCGAAAGTGGAGAAAGCCCTTGTAAGAACTGGGAAGGTGCAGGGTCCATAGATTTTTTAACTAGTGAGAAAATTGGTTGTGATAATTTAAAAAAATATGAAGTTGGAAAATTCTATTGTAAGAATTGTCCAGTTGGTTGTGGTGCCAGAGTTAAAGTTGTAGATGGTCCTTATGCTATTGAAGAAGGGCAGAAACCAGAATATGAAACTGTATGTAGTTTTGGAACGTTATGTTTAAATGACGATCTTGAATCTATAATTAAACTCAATGATATCTGTAATCGTTCTGGCTTAGATACTGTATCTACTGGCAGTACTATAGCATTTGCCATCGAATGTTTCGAAAGGGGATTGATAACAAAAGCAGATACAGGTGGGGTCGACTTGAAATGGGGAAATACAGGTGCGATAGTGGAGATGACCGAGAAAATTGCCAAAAGAGAGGGATTTGGTGACGTACTCGCCGACGGAGTAGTAAAAGCATCCCAGTATATTGGTAAAGGCTCTGTGGAATATGCCATTACTGCTGGAAATCAAGAATTACCAATGCACGATCCAAAAAATGAACCTACGTTATCCATTTCTTATAAAGCAGATCCCACACCTGGAAAGCGTCATTTAGTTTGCGAATCACTAGCAGAAATCTCATCGATTCGAGAGGTATTTCCAGTTATCGAATTTTCACCTTATAAGGGGGTGGATGATTATATGAACAAAGCTTTCATGCTCGCGATTTATAGCAAATATTTTGAAGTCATCAGCAGTTGTGGGTTATGTGCACTCTCGTTACCAATGAGCATCCCGCCGATAGTCGGATGGATAAATTCAATTACAGGATGGGATCTTAACAAAAACGATATTTTAGCCATAGGGGGACGCATACTAACTTTAAAACAGTCATTTAACGTAAGAGAAGGAATTAGACCATCAGATATCAAACTCTCTGGCAGGGCTATCGGAAAGCCACCCTTAGAAAAAGGGCCTTTAAAAGACGTTACAATAGATGTAGATAAGATGGTAAAAGCCTACTATAAAGAGATGGGATGGGATATTGATAGTGGTAAACCCTCTAAGTAGAAACTATGTTATAACGGCAGATGGTATGTTGTGACGGCAGATGGAAATCGACCATCAGCTCATCTTTTGTCCCCACTTTTCCCCTTGACATCCCATGCCCCACCTCACTGGTATCTTTTTATCTACCCAACTTGAACCATAAATCTCCAAACAGATGCATTCCGATCGAATCGTTTAGAGCACTTCCATCGCATAGCTAGACAAGTAACTCTCTCACGATTCGGGCATTTTGAACATGGGGATCCGAACTCTCCCCTTCCTTTTTTTGAGGTAAGGCACAAAGCGGTCCCCGCACGGGTTAGATGCAGAGGTTCAACCAGCTTCTCTCAAAGCGACCCTGCTCTCCGCTGTCAACGGTTGTCGTCCTCATTCATTCTCTGAACCCCTCTCAGAGGCTACCTTCTCCCCCTTCTGTATGCGTTTGCTATTTATACGGGCCACCGCTCTTTTCGA
>DUKC01000148.1 GCA_013329495.1 Thermoplasmata archaeon | reverse complement strand
AACTTTCTCAAATCTCAATTTTTATCATTTTTCCTAAGTCTAACGCGAATTATCCCCAAAACCTATCTGCACGTTTATCTCGAAGGTTCGCTCTTATTTGCCAACGAGAGGAATGCTACACTTAGGGCATCTAATCGTGCGGCATGGAACACCACGAGTTTTTTCTGTTTCATACCCGCATTGAGGACACACACACTTTGTTGGTGCCACCCCTCTCCTTCCAAGTCCTTGTCGAGAACCACCTGCTCCTCTTCCTTTTCCCATCTCCATTCTTACCCCTCTCTCATAACCCTACTATGAATTTGCTAGCTTATATACCTAACGTTCCCTTAGATGCTTACGTTGCCCCCAAAAACCTCATCTTCAGAGATATTCTACAGAATGTATTAGCATTTGCTTCTTCTTAATGCCTTTCTAAACTTTTGTTTTCCTTCAAAATCCATTATTTGGGTACTTATCTCCTCTTTTTCTAGGTCCAATAAACCAAAAGTCGGAGGAAATCCTTTCTTATCCTGTTTTTTCAAGTGCCCTGGATTTAGCAACAGAATTCCTCCTTTAATGTCTATCTTGGGGATATGAGTATGGCCGTAGAGAACCACATCCACTTCGTGCTTTTCAATTAACTCTTCGGGTTTTAAATCGTCCTCCAAGTCATTTGGGTGGGAAGTGGAGGTGTGGGTGATCAGCACTTTCCAGCCTTCGAATTGTTCGATCAATCTGTTTGGGATGGAAGGGTCTTCATAAGCTGGTTCAAATACCCCCGGAACTTTTATCACTTTTATCCTGTGCTTCTCCAAAGCTTTTGCATCTGCCGAATCATCTCCTAGATGAATCAGGACATCCGCTCCAATTTCATTCAGCAATTTAGCCGCTCTTTCAAGTCCTTCCGCCTCACCATGAGAATCGCTTAGCACTCCTATTTTCATGACAGGCTGACTATCCCTGCCAAGTTTTAAAGGTTTTCTCTCCTCGCGAGTGCGTAAGAGGAACCTCTCTGCTAGTGGCCCTTTTCGTGTCCAATCACATCTCATACCAAAAATATAAAAGAGCATAGGTTTTTTTTTCTTGATGAATTGGAACTTACTTAATCTTTTCATGTTTGCAGGTTACATGGCCCTTTTGCTGCTCATTGGCGTAATTATCGAACGACGAATGAGCGGAACTGCCACAGGCTTTTTGCTAGCAGAACGTTCAGCCACGCTGCCTTGGATCATCATGTCTATATTTGCCACTGGGGTGGGCTCTCTTGCCTACATTGCAACCGTGGGCATGATCAATAAAGGCGGTGTCATTGATTTATGGTTCGAGTTTTTCTGGGTGATAGGGATTCCTCTGCTGGTTTTGTTGTTTGCAAGGAAATTGAGAATGAGCGGAATCATTTCATTTTGGGACACTTTCTCTTTTAGGTTTGGTTCAAAGGTCGCTCTAATAGTTGCTTTGTTCACAATGTTCATAATCCCTTTTGACTTCGCTCAGATGGTAAAAGGGGGAGGATTAACCTTTTCGGACATGTTTCCTGCACTGGGAGAAGTACCTTCGATCGACCCTGTTTTTTGGGGTGCGTTGCTAGTTGTTGTGGTCATAGGCATTTATCTGGCATGCGGCGGATTCAAGTCATGTTTGATTACTGACATGATGCAGGGTATTCTCACGTGGCTGGCGATGATTGTACCGACAATAGCTATTTTTTTGCTAATGGGAAACGGAAGTCTAACCGCAGGTTGGCAACACATCGTGAGCTTCTTTACTGAAAATAGTATGGGTAACTTTCTTCAATTTAAGACTGTTGTTGGTCCAACAGCTCCTTGTTCAACCTACAACTATTCGTATATCTCTTCAATGCTCATAATGCAAGTACTGCTCATAATGCTTCCAAGCATGTTTTACGGTTCTAGATACATGGCAGCAAAAAATGAGAGAATTGCAAGGCAAGGTCCTGTTCTAGCGCTCATCCTTACTTTCATACCCTATGGTTTGTTCATCAACGTGACTGCTTTATCTTTCACCGCCTACGCTCCAGATATTGCAGGAGACGAGCTTTTTACTGGAGTGCTGTCAAAGCTTGCGAGCACTAATGCCATCCCTATGGTCTTGAGCTCTTTGCTCCTCATATCTCTGCTGGCTGCGGTGATGGGCACGTTGGATTCGAGATTTATGCAGAGAATGTCAGATTATTCTAGAACAGTTTATCATCTATGGATAAACCCAAAGGCCACAGATAAACAATTGATCAGAGCAGGAAGACGCATATTGATGTTACTGATGGCGGTTGCTATGATAAGTGCTTTTTTTATGCCTGACAGCATTTGGTTTTTGAACATAGCAGTAAGTGCAATTCAAGGGCCTCTGCTTTTCATCTTGGTGTTAGGAGCTTTCTGGTCCAAACGGGCAACTTGGAAAGGGGCGTTAGCGGGAGGACTCATTTCTTCAGGGATCGCCCTCTTATTCACAGTGTTGTTGACTGGATTTGAAGGGCAATACCCTTGGCTTATCTGCCAGCCCCTGGCAAACGTATGGCCAGGGTGGCTAAAGCACCAGTTTATTACTTACCCAATAGGGATTGCCATATTCTTCCTGGTGAACAAGACAACGCCTCCCCAAAGACCTGAACACCTAGAAAGGTTCTTCTCCGCAACCGAAACAGAAAGATACGTGAAGAAGTACGGCTTTGACAAGTCCTATGTGGTGCTTGAAAAGGCCTCTCGACTCCAATATGGAAATGAACTAACAGAAGCTGCAAAAGCTTTTGAGATGAGAAATTATGGTAAAGAAACGAGAGTTTATGGTGCGGATGACAAACTGAGGACCTTCGCTGAGCAATTCAATTTGAGATACTATCTTCCTTACGAAAGGTATGAGAGCTGGAAAGAAGTGTTTGATTCTAGGCTGAAAGGAGTTTACCGCTATGGTCTAGATATTGCAAAGCAAAGAGAAACGGAGCACATCGGAGAGCACGAGAGAAAGTCAGCTAAAGTCATAGGTTCTGTGGGGATCTCCATTTCAATAATTCTCTTCTTTTTGATGTTCTGGCACTTCCCCCTCCAATGGAAGACCTCAATGGTGTTTTACGCAGTAGGTTCGGGATTGATGTTTGCTGCTGTGTGTGTATTCTTTGAGGACTACAAATGGGCTAGCAGGCTAGTTGATATTCTTTCAAGTCCTTTCACAAACAAAAATCCAAAGTAGGTCTGAAATATTACTTTTAAGAGCCTGTGTAACAAAAGGAGTTTTCTCAGAATATAAGAGAAAGCAAATTGATATTTCGCAGCTGCTGCAATTTTGTTTTATGCTTTTCGCTTTCCCCTCGCGCAGAGTTAAGCTTTATCTCAATTTCTTTAATGGCTTGAAAATGCTTTTGCTCCAGAATGAAACTTTCTCCTTAAAAAATTCCTTTGCCTTGAGACGAGGATGGATCTCGCTTATTGAGAGTCCCCAGATTATTACCAATACAGTAAAGCCTGCAAATCGATCCTCTTCCATTGTCGTGGGGATTATTTCTTTCGTTTTATAGTTGTTTCTTAGGTAAGAAAGGACTTCTTCAGTCAGGCTATGAGGAAATGCTCTCGCCTTGAACATAACGAATGCATTCGTTCTTTCTATAGGCTTTGAATCAACAGATTTTGAAAATCCTAGGTAGTTTTTCCAATTCTTTTTAAAGTCTTTTGGATTGTCGCTGAATGCCACACTAAACAAGCCACACTGAGGCATTATCAATCTGGTGATGTCAACTATATCAATAGGAGGTGTGGCAAAACCTCCAAACTCAACCAGGTCAACTAAGCTCGACAGCAACCTTGAAATGATCGTGTTAGCCTTTTCAACCCCTTCTTTGACACTGTCGGAAAACATCATCATCCTCTCGTTGTCAAAGATTAGCGGATTAAGGCCCATCGCACTTATGTGATTTAATCCCGTTAAGGCGTTACCTATCAGCAGTTCTCCTTCTCTTCTGAAAGGAATAGAGCATACTGGGGTAACTCTCAGACCGAGATGCTCCCTGATATCCTTGGAGACCTCGCCAAGAGTCATTGTTCCACAACCCCCTCCGAGAGTTGCTACAGTGAAAGCTATTTTGAATTTGTATTGCTTGTGCAACTTTTCTAAGTCGTCAAGAATTTCCGCTCTGCTGGATTTGTAAGCTTTTAGGCCAAACGTGTAATCTTTTCCCGCACCAAAACCATGAAGCTCTTCTTCCCCAACGAGAGTCATCTTAAAATTTTTGTATTGTCCTACCCTCTCTTTCTTGAACAGAGATGTTACTCTTTCGTGATCTTTCTTACTCGTATTGATTGCATAGAAGCAATTTTTTGCCGGCCTTAAATTTTTAAAGTTTATATAAGCGTTGGCCAGTATTCTTTCTCCTCCGCTTCCACAACTCACATACAAAATTCCGCCTGCCTTCTCTTCTTGAGTCATAATTCTCTGCAAAAAAGAGTGATTTGTGCACTAATAAAACTTTCGTTTAAAAAATCACTCTATCAAGCTTACTCACGAGTTGCTTACACCTGAATTTTTGAAAAGTGTTAAGCAATCGTAAACTACCAACGACTAAAGC
>DUKC01000156.1 GCA_013329495.1 Thermoplasmata archaeon | reverse complement strand
ACCGAATAGGTATAGCAGTATAGCCATCTGGGCCCAGAGTCTGTTTTCAGCCTGATCGAATATTACAGATTGTTTTCCATGAGCTACTGATTTTGATACTTCCAGACCATAATGAGCGGGCAAACAATGCATAAATATGGCATCAGATTTGGCGGCTTTCATTATCTTTTCATTGACCTCATAACTTTTAAAATCCCTGAGTTTTCTCTCTTTTTCCTCTTCTTCCCCCATCGATACCCAGACATCTGTGTATACTACATCCGAATTTTTAACAGCATCGAAGGGATCAGTATAAAGAGAGAACCCAACCTGCCTCTGCTTTGAAAGCGATTCAGCAAGAGAGAGATATTTTGATTTTGGCTCATACCCTTGAGGGCATGCCATAGAAAAGTTCATGCCGACCAGTGGGCAGCCAAGCATTAGGGACTGACAGACGTTGTTGCCGTCCCCAAGATAAGCCAACTTCAAACCATCAAACTTGGATTTGTGTTCTTTTATCGTTAACAAATCAGCCATGATCTGACAGGGATGCTCTTCATCATCGAGACCGTTGATGACCGGTATGGAAGCGTGTTTGGATAATTCCAACATCTTTTTGTGGCTGAATGATCTGTAGAGGATAGCATCCGCGTATCTGGAAAGCACTTTTGCCGTGTCTTCTATTGTTTCACCTCTTCCCAGTTGTATGTCCCTTGAGCTTAAATACAAAGCATCCCCACCCAATTTGTTCATTCCGACCTCAAAAGATATTCTTGTGCGGGTGCTTGGTTTCTCAAATATCATCGCAAGTTGCTTGCCTTCGAGATAACAGAATCCTTTTTTCTTTAACTTTGTTTTTAACTCTGTTGCTAGTTCGAGCAACTCATTGAATTTGCCTCTAAGGTCCAAGATAGAGATAAGATCTCGCTTCATGGTTTGTTAATAATGAAAGGTATTTAAAAGGATTCTCAATTTTCTGAATATGAAGGAAAAATCGGAGCAAGCGAAGCTAAGCTACAAGCTTTCAAGAATAATGCAATTTTGCTTGATTTTGCTAGCTATCTATTCCTTTTACAAGGGGGAGTTCGTCGAGGGTGCCTCCTGTTTATTCGGTTTTTTCCTTACCTTATTGCCGATGCTGCTCACTAGAGAGCTCAAGATTGTGCTTCCTTGGGAGCTGATCTTTCTCATAGTTTTAACATTGCTTTTGCATCTAATGGGATTCGTGTTGAATTTTTATCGTTTGCCGGGATGGGATGTGATAACTCACTTTACCTCCTCCATCTTAATAGCTCTCCTCAGCTTTACAATTGTAATGATTTTGGACAGATATGTTGCATCCATAAAGCTCAATAGGCTCTCAATTGCATTCCTCACAGTCTTTTTTACCCTCGCATGCGGAGTGTTTTGGGAATTGGGAGAATTTGCCCATGATTTTCTGACAAAGGGGACTCAGCAAGTAGGATATTTGGATACAATAAGTGACCTTATAGTTGATTTGATTGGGGGGGCATTCATAGCCATAGTTGGAACTGCTTACATTGGTTTTCCCATCGAAAAAACCAGAGAGCTAATTGAAAAGCTCAATGTAGGGCATTTGCTACAAAAAGAAGGTTCAGAGGGAGGGAAAACAAAAAAAACCGATTGGCAATCCCTCTTTTCTAGACTTGTCCCCGCTTTTATACTTATTGCTGGGGTATACTTCTTTATTAAGAGAGATTACGTGTGGGGGAGCCTAGCATTAGCATCGGTCCTATTCAGTTTTTCTCCGATGGTTATAAAGAAACATTTCATATTTCTTCCGGGGGAATTGAGTCTCATGTTCTTTTTATTCCTTGGGCTCCATCTCTCAGCAGGTATAATAACTTCTGCACTTCAATTGGAAAGCATAACGCGCTTTGTTTCTTCGGGGATGGTAGCAACTTTCGGACTGATCGGAGTAGTTGTTCTAGACAGGTACAGCTCTTCCATAAAAATAAATCCTGATGTAATTCCTTTTTTTATCATAATGTTTGTTTTAGCTGCGGGAGCTGCTTTAAAAATAGGGGAATTTGTGTATCTAAATTATTTTGGCTTCACCAATCCAACAAATCATGATTTAATGATTGATTTTCTTTATGATTTTGTAGCAGGTATGATAATAGCAATTCCAGGAACACTATACCTAAAGTATATGCCAGATAAGAAATTCGTAAAATAATAAGAGTGAGGAATAGTTTTGGCGTACAACAAGAGGCAAACTAATCCTTGGATAAGTCCTCTCCCCCCATAAAAGTTTCCTGAATCTGAGTGTAGAGATCTTCCATTCCACCAAGGTTCTCGCTTGAGATGCAGCTTGGCTTCAATTCGGCACCTAGCTCGGCTAACACCTGCAAGAGATTGACAGACAGCTGTTTGTACGCGGTAGGCATGCTGGATGTTATTGAACCGTAAAGTTTGTCAGGGTCTTCGCACCAACTCAGGATCTGCCTTCTTTCGGCATCTTTCAGAATGTCAGACTTAGAAAGCAGAGAACTCATTGGAGCCTCCAATCTGAACAAAGAAGTCACAGCCAACAACAGCTGTGAAACCAATCCGGAAGGGTTTTTAGCTAGAAAAGAGTCGATCAAAAACGCTATCAAGGCCCTGCCTTTGCTTAAATAATCAATGATGTACTTACCGCAGTCTCTAAAAACAAAAAGTTCTATCTGTCCGGGGGTGTCAACCAGAAAATAATCCGCTTTGAATTCATCAACAACTTCTTTTATTTCAGGTGCTTTCGTCGCGAGCAGATCAGCAGAAATAATCTGGGCTCCGTTTGGACCTAAACTGTATCTGTCCATCACCTGGCGAAGAGAAATCCAGTCTCTTATGTCCACGTCGGGGCCATATGGAAGACTCTCTGCCCCTGGATCCAGATTCATAGTGACGGCGTCGAATCCGTGCCTGTCCATCCACAACTTAAATGCCTGAGTCAGGCTAGATTTGCCAGACCCCGCAGTTCCAACAAAATAAATAAAGAGGGGTTGATTCATTTTTTCCTTAAAGCCAGCATATGATTGATTCTTTTCTCGATCAGTCCTCTCTTTCCTATATCATGCCTCATGAACAGTTTTCCCTTTACCCATTTGCTTCCTCTTTCCGCTATTTCTTCAGCCTCTTCGATTCCCTTTGCAAGTCCCAGGACAGCCAAAGAACGAGAAGAGGTTGTGAAAATCTTCCCATTCTTTCGATTTACGGCTGCGTAGTAAAGCCTTGCTCCCTCCGCCTTAACTTTATCTTCTTCAACTGTTATTTCTTCATTTGCTTGAGGTTTTATTCCGTATCCCTGAGGAACGAGATACTTGCATACCGTAGCCATGGGCTCAAATTCAGCCTTTTTCTGACTCAGCCTTCCTTCCACAATTCCAAAGCATAGTTCAACAAAATCAGACTTAAGCAAAGGCAAAACGTTCATGCTCTCAGGATCTCCCCACCTTGCATTTATTTCGGTAACCTTTGGTCCTTCTGCGGTCAGCATAAACTGCCCGTAGATAGCCCCTTTGTATCTTATTCCTTCTTTGCTCAACCCATCAACTACCTGTTGCAATATTTCTACACTCTTCTCTCGCTCCGCCCTATTTAAAAATGGGAGCAATCCGTCTGCCTGAGAATAAGAGCCCATCCCTCCTGTGTTTACGCCACAGTCGCCTTCCAATAATCTTTTGTGGTCCTGAACTGGGGGGGTGGGTAACAAACTTTTACCGTCGCAAAAGGCCTGCAAGGTAAACTCCTCCCCTTCCATTTTCTCCTCAATCAGAACTTTAGAATACCCTCCAACCTTTTCGTTTATGATTTCGCTGACCCTTTCCATTGCACCGCCAACTGAATCAAAGTGTTCAGGATAGACACTAACGCCTTTGCCGCCTGTCAGGCCGATCGGCTTGATCGCTACTCGGCAATTCAGCTCCTTGACGAATCGTTTGGCCTCGTTTTCTGACTCGAAAACACCAAATTTTGGGTTGGCATTGATGTTGTGATGGTCTAACAATTCCCTCATAAACTCCTTTGAAGTTTCAATTTTGGCCGCCTCTTGGGTTGGACTTGCCACTTTTATTCCCCCAGCTTCCAGTTCATCTCCAACGCCATCCGCCTCCGGCCCCTCAGGGCCTATCAGGGCCAGGTCTATTCCTTTTGATTTTGCCCATCTGGCTATCTCTTTCCCTTCAGATTCGTTCATTAAACTGTACTCTTTACTCAATTGGACGATGCCGGGATTCAGGCTCTTCATAACGGTATACAGCTCTGCGCTCTTTGTAACCGCCTCGCACATGACGTGCTCTCTAGCTCCGTGGCCAATAACCATTACTTTCATTTTTCCTTCAACTCGCTAATCGAGACGAGGGGTATTAACTTTATTCCCTCTTCTTTTAATTTTTTGGCTGCGCCTTCTTCCCTATCAACAACGACAATAGCCTCTCTGACCTCTGCGCCATTTCCCCTTAGCGCTTTTGCAGCAGTGACAATCGTTCCGCCGGTGGTGGTGACGTCCTCAATGACCAGAATCTTTTTTTTATCAACGGAAGGGCCTTCGACCTTTTTCAAGGTTCCGTGCCCTCTTTCCTCTTTTCTTATTATTACATAAGGTTTGCCGCTGGCCAAGGAAACCGCAACCTCTATGGGAACCGCTCCAAGTTCCATGGCTGCCAAACAATCATATCCCTCTGTGTAGGGAACTATAAGTTTAGCAATATGCTTCAGCACATCAGGAGCGGTTGATACTTGTTTTATGTCCACGTAATAATCGCTTTCCTTTCCAGATGTTAGTTTAAAGCGCCCGAACTGAACGGCCCCATGGTCAATCAACAGATCTTTGAGTTTTTTGGTGTCTTCCTTGCTTTCCCATTCACTTCTGATTGTTTTGGCAAGTTCTCCATCCTCAACCACTAGGATGCCTTGCCACCCACAATCCTTGCATTTCATTTGAGGTATTTGAGGCACAGGCCAGTAAACCCTAGGAGATCCGCACTTCGGGCAAAACTTTCCTTTCTTAAGTCTCGCCATGAGTGAAAATATTCGGTTCGCTTATTTAAAATCTTTCGCCACTTTGGGTGCTCAACTTGCGAGGGGGTACGGCTCTACAATCTGATACTCTGCCTGCTCCTCAGCGTCCTGCCAAACGGAGTACAAAATATCAGCAAAACCTTCGCTTGCATACTGAAGCTGAACCATCGTTTCTCTATAGAGCTCCGGGCTCATGCCGGGCAGTCCATTGAAGGTTTTTTCATGATCGACGCACCCCTCTATTTCTTCCACAAACCACCAGTATCTGTTTCCCACCAAACAGTGCTCAGGATCTGTTGCTGGCACCACATAGATGCCATTGCTGAGTTTTGCATATTCAAGCGTGAGGGTATAGGGATCGCTTATGTAAGTGGGTCTTCGAACCTTTGGAATTGAGTAAAGGTCGATTATTCTTTGCTTAACCCCGTAATCTATTGAACTCTCGTAGAGTGAGTGGTAGCTCTTTTTCTTTATCGAACCATCTGGAAACTTGAGGGTAGTGTGGGTGTGTTCCGGAGAACCGTCCGAAGTGTCATCGGTATGAAGAGGCATGCATATGTCGGCAAAGTAATGAGATACCATCCCCATGCTTTTCCTAGCTTCTTTTGCATTTTGAC
Organism: Thermoplasmata archaeon; assembly: GCA_013329495.1. Classification (GTDB taxonomy): domain Archaea; phylum Thermoplasmatota; class E2; order UBA9212; family UBA9212; genus UBA9212; species UBA9212 sp9212u. The sequence goes on along the minus strand of DUKC01000156.1, from coordinate 3,563 downwards.
TTCCTACAGGCATGCCTTCTGTTATCCAGTTGGACAGAAGCTCGACAGTTTCATCATACAATTCCTGGACCTTTGATGGTGCTCCCCTGTCAGGAGGACCGCCCTTATACCCGTACTTGTGAAAATCGTAATTGTGGTTCACCCAGTCCTGCAGTTTGAAGTCTGGAATTTCGGTGGCATATCGATAGTCCCACAGGTCTTCGGCAAGATATTTGACTGCGTCGGGATCAACCTCCAACACTCGGTAATATGCCGAGTCAGCAATCAGATCATGGGTGCCGTACTGGACCCACCCAGGGTAAGAAGGTCCTCCATTGCTCCAAGCCTCACCAATTGGAAAACCGATCTGCAAGAAAAACATCGAAAAAACTGCGAGGAGAGACGCCACAAATACTTTCTTTGGTTTGAATTTTGGCATGTGTGTTTTTAAAATATTGGAACAGCTTATATACTTTATTTGAAACTCGGGAGGATCAGCACATTTATCATTTTGGTTTTCTACAAACTTTTAAGTAAGTTTGAACTAATAACACTTTATGAGTCATCTGAATCTAAATCCAAAATCAATTGCAATAGTAGGAGCTTCTCATACTCCAGGGAAAGTAGGTTATAACACTCTAAGAAATATTCTGGTTTCGTGCTACAAAGGCGCTGTCTATCCGGTGAATCCAAAGGGGGGAGAAATCTTGGGCTTGAAATGCTATTCTTCACTGCTTGAAATCAAAAACAAAATTGAGATGGCGGTGATCACAACTCCAGCCGTTCTTGTTCCTTCCGTGATTGCTGATTGTGCAAAAAAGAACGTGGAAACAGCCGTGGTTATATCTTCAGGATTTTCAGAAGTTGGCAGACCCGATCTTGAAAAAGAATTGTTAAAGGTAAAAGGTGATGTAAGGATAATAGGCCCAAACGTGCTTGGAATAAAGAATCCCTGGGGGCCATTGGATGCCGCCTTTTCGTATGTAATGCCGAAAAAGGGAGGAATAGGATTGATTAGCCAGAGCGGAGCCCTGCTTTTGGGTATGGCTCATCTAGCGAATGAAGAAGCAATTGGTCTATCATTGATAGTAAGCGTCGGCAACAAGATAGATGTCGATGATACAGACCTTATAGACTACTTTAATGAGGATCCTCACACAAAGGTCATAGCGATGTACCTTGAGCAAGTTAACAACGGCGATAGATTTATAAAAGCTGCAAAAAGGTCAAAAAAATCTATCGTTGCTGTAAAAGCCGGAAGATCAGAAGCAGGACTTAGAGCTGCGGCGTCCCATACCGGCGCAATGGGAGGCAGCGATAAAATTTATGACAGTGCATTCAGACAGGCAGGCATCACGAGAGCCTTTAGTGTCACCGAACTTTTTGATTATGCAAACGCTTTGGCTCTCATGCCAAAAGTTAGGGGCAGCAGGATTGGGATAGTTACCAATGGCGGTGGTTTAGGGATAACAATCGCAGATGCTTGCGAAAGTCTTGGTCTTGAAGTTCCTCAACCTTCTTCAGAAATCCTAAAAAGATTGAGGGACCCGGTTCCAAAAGAAATAAAACCAGGTAATCCAGCCGACCTAGGGGGATTAGCAAATTTTTCGGATTATAGAGAGGCGGGCAAGGCACTGATAGAGGACAATAAGATAGGCGGGGTGATTATGGCACTCGTGCAGACGGGTCTCACGAAACTGGAGGAGTATACAAGTGCCACAATTGAGGTAGCGAGAAGAGGGAAAGAATTGGGCAAACCCACTATTGGATGTTGGATGGGGGGGAAGCAGATAAGAGACATGAGAGAGATCCTTGCGGAATCTGAAGTGCCAATCTATCCTTCTGTATCAAGAGCAGCAAAAGTAATGGCAATGCTATGCAGCTGTTACACGAAGTAAAATATCCGCCAGTGCATCTTAGCAGATCATAGCAAGATTTATAAACGGGAATTGTTGTTAGACGTATCCTTTATTTTTTAAAAAGTTTATTTTCCTATTGTCATATCCAAGGTCAATTAATATTTCCTCTGAATTTTCTCCGATTTTAGGTGGCTTGTTCACCTTCTGTCTAAATTCTGAAAAATTTATAGGGTTTGCTATTTGCCTTATTCCACCAATTTCAAAAAACATTTTTCGATAATTAAGCTGGGGATTCGAAGGAATCTCATCCAACCTGTTAACTGGTGCGCAGGGAAGTTGTTTAAGCAATCCAGTCCATTCCTCTCGTGTTTTCTGGCTGAAAACAGAATTGAGAATTTTTGTCGCTTCTTCTCTACGCTTTCCCCTCGCAAATTGATCATTTATCAAATCTTCTCTCCCGATTGCTTTGCAGAAGGTCAACCAGAATTTTGGTTCTATTATTCCAAGAGTAAAATATCCATCTTTCGCTTTGAATACACCGTAAGATAAAGGTTCCCCCACCAGTGAAGATTCACTCCGCTCTGCTTTCTCGTCTGCAAAGAATCCAATAAGATGCGGAGTCATCCATGAAACAACACTGTCTAGCATAGATATGTCGATGTATTCTCCCTTTCCCGTTTTCGATCTTCCAATTACGGCGATTAATATAGCAAGAGCGGAAAACATGCCGGATGCAAGATCAGCGACAGGTGCACCTGGAATACATGGTGCTTTGGACCCAATCATTCCCCCTCGAGCCAAAGAGTTAACATTGTGTGCTATTTCATCACTGAGAGGTCCCTTTTGCCCATAACTTGAAATTGAACAGTATATTATTTTTTTGTTTATTTTTGATACCCCGTCATAGTCAATGCCTAGTCTTTCTGTTACCCCGGGTCTGAAACTTTCCAATATAACATCAGCCTTACTTGCTAGTTTATAAAAAATTTCCTTGCCCTCAGCTGCTTTAAGATTCAGTGCAAGGCTCTTCTTATTCCTATTGAGAGCGATGAACATTGCGCCTTCCCCTTCTATGAATGGAGGAATTCTTCTTGAGGGATCTCCAGTTTTTGGCTCTATTTTTATTACTTCTGCTCCAAAGTCACTGAGCAACATTGAACAGTATGGCCCTGGAATGTACCAGGAGAGGTCTAAAATTTTTATGTTTTTTAGAGGGAGCATAGGGAAAGTATAAGAAAAGCCATAATAACTTTTACGGTTAAGTAAAAGACGGGATATGGTTACTTCTTCGATTGATCTGTCCGTATGCATTCACCATAAGGCGGACTTAAAGGCAGACGCAAACAAGGTTTAAATAATGAAAATGCATATTAATATGAGGAAAGAGGAAATGGAATCAAAGAAAAGTGGTAGTTTTAAAAAAATTGAGCTAAATTTGTTTTATAATTTGCCTTTGCCTGCAACATTGTCGAGTCCAGAAGGAGTAAGGATAGATGTTAATGAACCTGCTTTGAAACTTTACAAGAGGAGCAAAAAAGAGTGGATTGGAGCGGAGCTTGAAGAGATGTATGAGAAAACCGATGCTCCAAAAATCAAGAAAGCGATAGAGCATTGTAGAAAGACTGGTTATAGCTCATGTGAAGTAACTGCAATAAGAGGCGATGGAGTTAAATTCCCAGCTATTCTGAACTTCTCAACTCTAAAAGATAAGGAGGGAAATATTAT
>DUKC01000107.1 GCA_013329495.1 Thermoplasmata archaeon | reverse complement strand
TCGATACAGTAAAAAAGTAAATGATATGGAGTCAGCCCTAAAATTAACTATGGCTAGTGGTAATTATTTTGGGTGGGGTGTTATGGATATAGAAGAAGTAGGCCCACAAGGTGCGAAGGTTGTTATTTACAACTCGTCTGGATCCAGAAGTTATTTTATAAATAACAAAGAAAAATCTATTGAACCGGTATGTCATTATATGGCGGGATTAATGGCAGGCATATATGCCGCATATATAGGTAAACCGTGTGAGAGCAAAGAGACAAAGTGTGTAGCAAAAGGAGATGAATATTGCGAGTTCGTAATTACCGTAATATAAGGTTATACTGTAATATAGGGTTACTATGAAAGAAGATAAAGACGTGATTATCTCAGAGTTAAAAAGTAAATTAGCTCAATATAAAGAGAATGAAACAAAGATTAAAGGAATATTATTGCAAATAGGTTCTCTATCTAGCGGAGTAGTCAGGGGGAATTTAGAGAGGAGATTAGATCTATCTAAATTCCCAAAAACATGGCAAACTATTGGAAATAATGTTAACAAAATGGTTGAGTCTATACAGCTGAAAGTGGATACAATACAGAATGCAAGCGTAGAGGTTTCTGATAAGGCACAGAAGATGGCAACCGTTTCAGAAGAAACAACCTTAGCCATGGAAGAGATAGCCGAAAGTACGAAATTAATTGCAGTAGCAGCTGAGAAGCAATCAACAGCTGCTATGGCTCAAGCAACAGCTACTGAGGAAACTCAATCTGCACTTGAAGAACAAACAAAGAGCTCGGAAGAGCTTTCCACAATTGGTCAGGAACTATTGAGTCTTTCTGATAATTTATCGGCAACATTGAAATCTCTCAAGATTAAGCCGGCTAAACAAAAAGGTTGAAAATGGAATTCAAGCCAAGCATTAAATATCTAATTAGTTTACTAATCCCCAACATTGGCGAAGCTGAAGCGAAGAAATTAGTTAGGGACGCAATTTATTCAGCAGAAGTATATCCAAAGCAAACAAATTATGAATCTGATGAATTCATTCGAATTTGTGAGGAGATAATAAAGGGCGGAGGGAGAGCAAAAATGGCCGGTTTAACTGCCATGACTCAAGCGAGGTGTTCCCATACCCTGAAAGGTTTGGCCAAAGTGACAAAGGTTCCAACATTATAGATAAAGTAATTTATGCTTTTAAAACTTTAGCACTAACTAGATCACAAGTTTATCTCGACTTAACAAAACATAAGGTACTTTTTTCTCATCTAATCTGCATTCAACCTTTGAAATTGTATTTGCTTCCAACCTGCTTCCAACCAAACTCTTTCAGGGAATATATTGAGTTAAAGTTAAAGATACGAGATGAGAAGTTTGAAAAAATCATCCAAAAAGATATTAGGGATGAAGATGTTTTACATCAGGGGTGAAAAAGTATGGACAAGAACCTAAAAATTTTCTTGACGACTGGAATTCCCTTTGGAATTATCTTCGGGATTCTTATGGGAGTTTTTATAGAAGTAGTATTTCACTATCATGGACTTATTTTAGGATTATTTTCTGGATTATTTGGGGGCCTGATCTTCGGAGGAATATTGACTTTCATGTCTAGCATCCTCTATCGGCAGGCTGAGGTTGAATTAGGGGAGGGCGAAGAAGCACTCTTCAAAGGTCCTGCAGATCTCGGGAGAGGGATCAAAAGCGTAGGCGGACTGCTATATATAACAGACTCGAGACTCCTCTTTAGCCCTCATCCCATGATGCAAAAGAAGGAGAAGCAACTGGAAATTCCCCTCAACGACATTGCAGAGGTTGGCAAAAGGAGGACAGGAGGGATTATACCGAGCGGAATGTTTGTTTGTACGAAATCTGGAGATGAGTATAGGTTCGCCGTGTGGGAAAGGAAGAATTTAATTCGTCTCCTTTTAGAGCATCGCTCCCCCCCGTCATAGAAATTAGGGTGACCAAAAAAAATTCTTAGTTCCATCCGATCCACCACTAGTTTATAGCGAGTCTTGCATTACCTTTATATCCCCTTTTTTAATTCATCTTATCATGGCAATTGATTGGGAAAAGAGTGGAAAAACGGCAAAAAATGTGTTTGAAGCTATCGGCAGAACGCCTTTAGTCAGATTGAATTCAATTCCGAAAAAAGAAGGAGTTAAAGCTGAAATCCTAGGAAAAATTGAATGGTTTAGTCCAACAGGCAGCCTTAAAGACCGGATTTACTATGAAATGATCTCAAAGGCTATTGAGGTTGGAGATCTTAAGCCTGGAATGGAAATCTTGGAAACCTCAACTGGAAATGCGGGTATAGCATGTTCGTTCGTTGGAAGGCTATACGGGTACAAAGTTACAATTGTTATGCCAGAGGGAATGAGCAAGGAAAGAAGGCAGATGATGAAGGCGTATGGTGCAAATGTAATTTTTACCCCTGGAGCTGAATCAGATGTGGATCTATGCTTAGAGAAAACGGCCGAACTCAAAAAAGAGAATCCGGGAAAATACTGGGAGCCAAGCCAGTACACAAACCCAAACAATCCAAATGCACACTATAAAAACACAGGACCCGAGATATGGGACCAATCCCAGGGCAAGGTGGGTGCATTCATTGCTTCTCAAGGCACAGGAGGAACTATAACAGGTGTCGGAAGATACCTTAGAGAAAAAAATCCAAAGGTTAAACTTTACGCTCTAGAACCTATGGAAGCTCCGATGCTTGCTGAAAGAAAATGGGGTTCCCATAGGATAGAGGGAATTGGGGATGGCTTTATTCCCAAGAATTTAGATGTAAGCATGCTTAATGGAATAATATTAACTACCTCGGAAGAGGCTATTGAGATGGCCAAGAGGCTTTCTTTTGAAGAAGGACTATTTTGTGGGATCTCATCTGGTTGCAACGTTGCCGGGGCAATCAAACTGGCGAAGAAACACCCTGAAATAAAGATGATAGTGACAATGATAAACGATACAGGTCAGAGATATTATTCTACATCCTTGTGTGGGGTTGAGAAAAAACTAGAAATTCCTGAAAGGACCCATCCGATGGATCAGTATACAATCGACGAATTGGATAAATACCAAAGCTCATGGGAGATAATAAAATAAGTAACCGTACCATTGGGCAAGATAAATTTCGCACTTTTGATAGATTTGATAACAAGAATGCGCTCCCCTTAGATTTTGGATTAGCCTTTAACTAAGAAGTCAATAACTTAAGTCGCTCCTCCAATTTACTTACTGCTTCTTCTATCTCTTCTCTTTTTCTCGCGCCTAGACAAATAGCTTTGCCAGTTGTAAACAGAAGTATAACTATCTTTGATTCGGGTAATCGATAAACGAGTCCTGGAAATTGCTCCGGCTCGTACTCGACCTGGTCAAGGCCCAATCCAACTGCAATGGAATTTAGATTTAGCTCAATGTGCAAATCAGTTGAAGCGACAATGTTTTGAACCTGGATTTTTGGGTTGGGTTTGACCTCGAATCCAATGGATTTTAATCTCTCACGAACTTGGTCAATAACCGATTCAATATCTTTGAAAGATCTCGCACCTGCACACACTGCTTTACCTGAACTGAATAAAAGAACAGCAGCTTTTGGTTCCTTTACCCTCATAACCAAACCCGGAAATTGCTCAGGTTCATATTCAGTATCGGGTAATGCCACAGCAAGTGCATCTAAATTCAACTCATTACTAATTGTAGTTGATGCAACCATATTTTTTATTTCTATTTTATTAGCTCTTTTCAATTTCTTGTCTCCATACTTTTTTCTTTTTTATGTCCCATAGCTTTGGGTAAGCTTATACGGCATGCAATTGCTTCACTTTTT
>DUKC01000187.1 GCA_013329495.1 Thermoplasmata archaeon | reverse complement strand
CGGCGCAATCCGGCGAATTTATTTTTTTCCGAAGCCCTAAATCGGAGGCTTTCCCGACGAAGTGAATCGGAACATGCTTGAAATTTCACCCGAACTGTTGGACGAAGAAGAATCGGGTTAACGAGGGAATGCTGGATTTATCCCTTGGAAATGAGACCAAGCCCTTTTACATATACACAAAATTGCCGTAGGCCTGAAGGCGTTTATCGCTGGTTAGAATAATAATCTGCCTTGTTTCAGATTCTTCAAGAATAATATTCATTACGTTGGAAAGTCTGGCATCGTCGTATCTAATAAAGGCATTGTCAATGATGAAAGGTGCGCCATCAGGCAGGAGCTTATAAAGAGCGACTTTATAAGCAAATAAGAGTTGGTCGAATGTTGCACTGCTTAAGCTGTCTTCAGGAATTCTTAGTTTTCCGTCAGCCGGCAGCCTTAAGGTAAGATTGTCTTCAACGAAAACCGGTAGATCTCTATTAAGAATCTTACTGAGAATCCTGGAAAACTCATCCTTGAATTCTTTGCCATACGTGGTTACATAGTTGAGACGTTGTTGTTTTATTATTCTTCTGATAGTCCCGATTTTGCCCATAGATGCCTTCAGAGTTTTCAATCTTCTTGTAAGGCTGTCTCTTTTCTCCAAAAGCTTCAACACGGATTGTTTTTCAACCTTCATCCCCTTGAGTTCCGCATCTACTTCGCCAAGTTCATTTTTTGACTGTTCAAGACTCTCTTTGCCTTTTGTTACTGCAAAAACAAGTCTATTTATCGATTCTGGAAATCTACCTGATTTCATATTGTTTTCTGCTCGATTTAGTTCATTTAACATCCCGGCTTCTTTGTTTTGCAGATCCCTGTACTGCTCAAGTGATTTACAATAATTATTGATATCTTCGAGGGAGGCATCAGGTTTACGAAGCATTGCTGCAAATTTGGATTGTAATGTTCTAATTTGGTCAAGCTGCTCTTTTTGATCCTTTTTTAGTGCTTTTACCTGCTTGTCAAGTGTTTTCGAGCTTGCGACCGTCACTTGAGTCTCGTTCAATATTTTTTCAATATTGCCAATTTGAGACTCTACACTTGGGTCATCTATATCCAGATTAAACTCGGACAGTGCGTCTTCCATTTCCAGCTCAAGTTCACGATACTGCTCAAGACGTTGGCTATTGCTTTCCTGCTTTTCCCTATATTGAATATATTCAATGTATTTCTTTCTCAGCTCTCCAAGATTTCCAATTCCAAATTCATTCAACGTTTTCCATATCTGAGACGTTCCATTGTCGTCGGTAGTGTAACTCGTGCTGTATTTATCAGTGCTATAATTATCAAGCAGAGTCTTGTAAATACTGCTTCTATCTCTTTTTAGTCTTGACCAGAGAAATAAATAGATTAGCCCAATAACGAAAAAGAATACAGTACCATATCTGACAATGAAGAATTCTGATTTAGTGAAGGAAATAACTGCGCATATCACTGCTAAAGCAAAACTTGCGATACAGATGTATTTTGTTGTGGCTGCATTTGAATCAACACTCTTTATTCTCAAACGAGCATCGCCAGCTTCTTGATCAAATTGTGAATTCTCTTTTTCTGGTCTGCTTTCAAGCCTTTCAGATCTTTCCAGAATATCTTCATTTTCAGAAAAAAACTTCCACAAAGCGCCATCTTGGATATTGTCGTTTGAGTTCGATTGCTTAACAGCATGTAGTTTTTTTAGGAACGAGAGATTTCTCACTTTAACATGAACCGTTTCTAATTCATCCGAGTCGTCAATGTTCAGAATCTTAAAGTATCCCTTGATTTTTTCATTGGATTCAGTGAGTTCCGCATTCAACCCACCTATTAAGCGTGAGAGGTTTTTCTCTGAGGCTTGTAATTTCTGATATTCTTCCGACAATCTTCTTGCTTTTTCTGTGCTTTCGGCTGAATTGCCCTTAACCAAATCCAATTGATCGATTTCACTCCTGATATGCTTTAATTTAGCATTAAATTCAGAAAAATCCAGCTTCATCCCTCTAATATGCTGATCCCGTTCTTGATTAAGTGAAGATTCTATTTCCTTGATTCGTGAAGTTTCACCTTTTAAAATCTTTTCCAATCCAATCTTTTTCTTACACAGATCATTATATCCGGTATATTGATCATGGAAACTGTCTATTTCTTTTTCTAACACCAGGATCTCTTTTTTTATTGTTGAATTAGTCGTAGGCATTTCTAATTCAGCGGTGTTTAATCTTTCGATCAGCAGGGATAACCTCCGGCCGGTGTCGGTTTTTTCCATTTTATGTTTTAGGTTGGCAACAATAGATCCGTCGACTCCGTCGCTAATATAAAGACGTTCATCTTCGAATAAGAAGCTGATCGTTTCGAGCGACTTTCGTTTGTAGAGCGCGGAATCAAGCTCTTTGTAAAAATCGACCTCAATAAGTCTATCATTGAATTCGATTCTCCCGCCAAATTCATTCGTGTTCCATGGTTTATATCTGGACAATTCCTTTCCAGGCTCACTCATTCCATTTAAGAGAAAATAGGCCAGGCTTGTTTTCCCGGTTTCGTTGTCTCCGTACAAGAGGTTCAAGCCTTTTGAAAAATGGATTTCTTTTGCTCTCAGTTTTCCAAATCCTTCAATAAAGAAGCTTTTTAGCCACATATTGATTTGCCTCTCAATAACCTGGAAAGTAGAACCTGAGATAGCATATCTTCTTTGTCTATATTTCCGAGGAGCTCTTTCCCCAATAGACTTTCAGGTATTACTTCTTCAATATCGGTGATTAGCATGTGTGTCTCTTTAAGTTTGAGATAGGCATCTTCCGTGATCGGGAAATTCAGAGCGGTAACGGTGTTCGGCCTGGGTTGCTCAAGCTCATCAAAAGTATCGGCGGTGATGAGTCTTAATTCCCCATATTCGAGATCAACCGGGTTGCCATCGACAATAATCTTGGGATGATTGTCTATGGGAGATGAATTAATCGGGCTCTGACCTTCAACGATGTCGAAGTCATCAAAGAAGGAGGAAAGTAGCTTGTTTGTCTCATCCAGAAGGGACCATTTTCCATAAACTTCATAGAAGCTGAAGTCGGCATCAGGGTAGCGCTTTGAAACATTATACAACACACCAAGCTTGGCGTCATGAATCTGCTTCCGGAATTGGACAAAACCTTGTGGAACTTCAAAAAGTTTCAATTTACCAATGATTATGTCCATAAGCGCTTCGCTCCTTTTCCAAACATATATGCCTCACCCAGAGACCCCCTTCCAAATCCTTTAACTTTGTCGAGATCCCTATTAAAAACCCATATCAGCCTGAAATGTGGGCAGTTCAAACTAAGCCTCTGCACGGGGATTCCAGAGTTTCTACAGAGATACCGAAGAGCATAAGAACCAGGAATCTGAACCGGGAATTATGGTATGGAATAATTCCGTTTTCTTGCGTTGACTTCTAACCAAATGCTCTACTCAACATGCTTCACAGCTTTCCCGGAACCCTTACCTGACAAAACACTGCGGACACGGTGAATATATTATAAAATAGAGTGAGTATCAAGGTGAAAAATGGTGTCCTTTCGGAAAGCGTGCATGAAATGATTTGAAGGACCATGTAAAGTGGAATATCCAAACTTTTCCAGTCGGCCCGAAAAACGAAAAAAACCGAAGTTGTTCGTATCGAACAAAGCCCTGTGGACACACCTTTGAAAACGATCCAGCCTTTGAAATTCAGGCAGGGTCGTCACACGCCTTCGGGAAAGCTTTTTAACAGCCTGATCGACCAATACCATTATCTGAGCCACAGTCAACCTGCAGGGGAGAATTTGAAATACATATTTACACCCATGACAAATCTTGAAACTCTCTGCCTGCAAAAAAAACTATGCTCAATATAGTGAAAGGACCTTCCACCTTTCCGTGATGTTCCTTTCCATCGGGAGTAAAAATTTCATGAAGCGTCTGACGGATAGTGGCGGGGTCCCGCTGTTTCATCT
>DUKC01000086.1:7701-17269 GCA_013329495.1 Thermoplasmata archaeon | reverse complement strand
GAAGAAGAGATCGCGAGGACCAAAACATACTTTGAAACTCTCTTGGAAGGAGTCGCTACACCGATTTGGCTCTTCGATCTAGATGGTGCTGTCACATATGCAAATTCTACTTCTGAGGAAATTTTAGGATATAAAAAGGAGGAATGTGTAGGCAACTCTTTGGACGAATTTTTGTCAAAATTCATACGTACTAAAGAAATTCCAGAGGCAAAACAACTAATTAAAGAAGGAACAATGCTCGAAAAAAAGATAAGAACTCGAGTTTACTCCTTGTTAAGTAAAGAGGGGGCTGAAATACCGACACTTGTTTCGTATGTCCCTATAGTGAATCCTAAAGGTGAACGAATGGGGCTAATTATCACTGCAACAGATATCTCGGAATTGCGCAATACCCAAGAAGAGCTAGATGAAACAAAACAATTTGCATCCTCTCTGTTTTCCAACTTCTCTCTTCCAGCATCCTTGTTTAACACAATTGGCGAGAGGCTAGATGTCAACAAAGCTTCTGTCAGATTCTTTAAGAGGAGTAGGGAAGACTTGATAGGAGCAAAGCTTGAGGATTTATACGAAAAAGAAGACACTTTTAAACTGCTGGATGCGTTAAGCGAGTGCAAAAAGTATGGGCAAAGCACATGCGAAGTCACGGCAATTAAGGGCGATGGAACAAGGGTTCCTACTATTTCGTATTTTTCGCCTATTGAAAACAAACTCGGAGAAGTGACCCGTATTATCGGCGTCTTGCACATAGCCTGATTTTAGCTCATCCACTAAAGACAAGAAATGAGCTCCAGCTAGGTCTGGAAAGTTAAACGAAGATCCATCGCAGATTAAATAAACCAGGTTAAGTCTATCAGAACGCTCTTCCTAGCATCATGATAGATAAGAATTTTAAAATTGCATAGATGCGAGAGAATTAAATCCCAACCTTTTACCTTTTCATCACAAGAAAGCCCCCTCTCTTTATAGGGTACGATGAACTGCGACCGAAGACTTGAACATCAGAAGCATGATCCGAAATCATCATCTGGCTAAATCGATATCTAATGCCTCCTATGATTCCTTCATCCAGAAGTTCCGCTGCAAGGCTGCAAGGGCTGTGGCGGAGTTTCGCGAAGTGCCCCCAAAGGAACGAACCAGAACCTGTTCAAGATGCAGACACGGAACACTGATCTCTCGCCGAAAGAGTGTTCAAGTGTCAATCCTGCGGGCTCGTGATAGATAGAGATGTGAACGCCGCAACAAACACTCAAGTACCGCTGGGCGAGCGGGAATTAACGCCTGTGGAGACACCGCCTCTACTTCCGGACCTCACAGGGGCAGTGGTGTCGATAAAGCAGGAACTATATGTGGCGGATCCGCAATGCCAACTCCCATCGCTGGAAGCCCACGGCTAAAGTCGCGGGAGGATGTCACAATTTAAACTTTTCTATACAAAATTGATGCAAGCTATTAGTGGTTCAAATCATTAAGTTCTTTTAATCCACCCTAAAACAGGTTCATAAACAATCCCTTTATCCATAAGTGAAGAGATAGCCTCTTCCATAGCATACTTGTCCAACCCCCCTTTTGCACCATGCTCGATGACGGAGTTCCACTGCACTCCTTGGGGGGTTTCCAAACCTTTGATGATTTCCAAAATTTTAGTTTCTGCTTCGTCTCGTTCCTTCTGCTCTTCTTCCAGTGTAGGAAGTGTCTTTGCCGTCTCTTTCTCAATTTCTCTCTCAGAAAGCGCACTCTTTGAACTTTCTATTTGTTGATTAAGATATGAAAAAGCATCTTCAAGCATACCGTTGTAATATCCTAAGTCTATCTCTCCGTAAGACTTAATCGCATCAATCGCTCCCTCGGCCATTTTTCTTGGATACCCAAGTTTGACCAATGAAGAAGAATCAGGGTTATTCATTTTTAATGCTTCTTCCAAACCTTCCACTCTCCTTTTTGTTTGCTTGTATGTCTCGAGTATCCAGTGATTTCTTGTTATTTCGCTGACAACCTTGACCTTTTCTGGTCTCACACTGACAAATGTCTTTCCTTCCTCAGGCTCGAAAGTATGAACTTTTCCTACCGCTGCTAGATAAACCGGCGTCTCGATCTCCTTTAGTAATAAGGAAACCTCTGGTTGATAGAGGCCTGAGTACAAGGTAAAGATTCCTGTCGGGTCAGAAATATGCGCTCGCCATATTTCTTTTGTTTCATTAACCTGTTCAGCATCAGTTAAAACACCAACTACGAATAATCTATTAATCCTCCTTCCAAGTTCAGTTAACACATAGGTAGGCATTCGATTTGCCTCAGGATTCATCCTGACAGTTGACCGATTGTACTCTCCAGAAAAAACTCTGTGCGCAACCTCTCTTTCTTGCATTTTAACTCGCTTCTTCCCTTTCTATTTTTTCCAACTCTTCAGCTAAACTTATCTCCATAGATTTTGCATCTTTTGCGATAAAAGTCACTCCCCAATCATCCTTAATCGCGTTTCCCCTCAACTCCATGTTTTCCATCAATAATTTATCCCCTATCTCTTTTTCTATCGCTTTGTAATCCATAGCCTGCTGAGCCAAGTTTTGACACTCTTCTAGAGTTCTTCCTATCAATTTTTGGGTCAATTCCTTCCCCAAAATGGCCGTTATTGCAAAGGTCCCATCATCCACTATGGCCTTAATTCTTAAGTCTGGGACACCTTCAACCTGTCCGTGAATTCCACATAAGTTGTTCTTCAGCACTCTTTTGCACTGCGGACACCGAAAGACGAGGCCCGAACCTTCCTTGATATCTATTATTGTTCCCTTTACTTCAATATCACTTCCGCCTCCCCTTTCGTTAAGATCTTCCAAACTGAGTTTCAAGTTTTCATCCTTTGTCTCCACTGGAATAATATCCTGAGAAACGCGCTCTACATCAGCCCTCTCATCGAAGGATAGTTGTGCCATATTTCTCCAAGATCTGGTCCATCCCCCACTAATTTTTATCGATTCTCCAATCTTCAGTTGAAAGTCGTGCCATGCGGAAAAATCTATCCTTCCCGTTTCATCACCAATTGTGCCAGTCCATATCTCTTTGATTTCATCCCTAACCCTCACTTCTTTGGGTTCTAGAGTAATTATTTTTCCGCTTACTTCAACATTTCTTAAGCCAGCTTTTAGGTTCTTTATCTTGAATTGCTTAATCTCGCCTTTAGGCAGAACTGAAGAATCAACTTTCTGAATTGAAGCATAATTCCCTAGATTTACTCGAACTTTGTTTTGCCATAGCTTCGTGTAAGCATTCTTTATCTGCAAGGCATCGTCGACCTTAATATCAAAGTCTTGCCAGGCGGTGAAGCCAACAACGCCGGATTCGTCTTCTAGCAATCCATAGTAACTAACTCGCTCATCGCCGTCAACGGTTGTTCGCCTTTCATTGATCGAAATAACCCTACACAAGAGGTTCACTCTCCCTTCGTTCCCCTCTAAATCTCTTATTAGCTTCTGGGGGGCTTCAGTCTCGATTGCTGCTGCATTGCCTGTATATTTTTGGATTATTCTCTGCTTGGCTTGATCAGGCGGCACTCCATATTTTAAAAGCTCACTCAATTCATTTCTTAAGATATCCTGATCTATGCCTCTGCCTTCTAGCTTTTCTACAACTTCTTTTAAGACTATTTCAAGTTTTTCATCCATTTAATCAACGGGTGTTATTCTTTACTGATATTTTAATCTTAGGTTTTTCGTCTCTCTATTAATTTTGTTTCTGTTAGTTTTACCTGCAATTATTGCGAGACCCTGCCAAATTCTCTCAGGGCACTCAAAGCAGAAACCGCTCTTTCGGGAGTTGGATAGGTTGGTATGTTCCTTTCCTTTAACCATAGTGCCGCTTCTTCGCACTTTATGCCCCCCAGTAAAGCGACTGTCACCGGTTTTTTTGGTCCTCTATACGAGTGGACAGCATGGTAAATCCCATCTGCTACCTCTTGGGGGGCAGTTTGCGCAACTTGGCAATAGAGAATCACTGCCCCGTCAACCCACTGATGTTCCAGTGCATCGATAGCGGTACCCTCATAATTCTCTTTTAATGCTTGACCCGTGATGTCAAATGGATTTTTGGTTGACCCGAATTCTGGTATCCATTCTCTCATCCTAGCTTTTAGCGATGCCGGAGGATTCTTCAATGGAATGTTACACAATTCTGCAGCGTCGGTTGCGCACACTCCAGCCCCCCCTCCATTTGTTATTACTGCAACACCATCGCCCTTTAGAGGAGGCTGTAAAGACAGGGCTAACGCTTTATCAAACAGATCTCCTAAATCTATTGCTTCTATAACGCCTGCCTGTTTGAATGCACCTTTATAAACTGCTCCCTGCCCAGCCATTGAGCCAGTATGCGATTGCACCGCCATGCTTCCCTTTTCCGAATTACCTACTTTAAGAGCAATCAATGGTTTTATTTTTGATGCTTTCTTGCAAGCCTCAACAAATCTTTTTCCTTTGGGTAAACCTTCCATGTATAAACAAATTGCGTGAGTGTCTTCATCCTTTTCAGCGAAATAACTGATTAGCTCCGCAAAATCAACATCTGCTTGATTTCCTATGGAAACCAGCTTTGATAATCCGATTTTATCTATCCACGTCCTGCCTATTAATGCAATTCCAAGAGCACCTGACTGAGATATAAAGGTAAGATGACCTGGGTATGGCAAAGATTGGGCAAACGATGCGTTGCAGTGTGACGTGTTGCTTAATACGCCAATAATGTTAGGGCCAATCAAAGGGATCTTATTTTTTCTGCATAAATTGGCGATCCTCTCCTCCAAGTTTTTTTTGCCAACCTCAGAAAATCCAGAGGATACTACTGCTATTCCATTGACCAACTTTTCTATACAACTTTTTATTGCTTTTTCACACATTTCTGCGGGCAACACTATCAAAGCCAGATCAACGGGTTGAGGAACTTTAGACAGATCCGAATAACATTCTATTCCAAATATTTCTCTTGCATTGGGATTTACGGGAAATATGTCTCCTTCAAATCCACCTTCAATCAAGTTTCTTAAACACCTATATCCAATCTTTTCTGGATGTCGAGAAGCACCAACTACTGCGATTGATTTTGGATTGAATATGCGCTCAAGCTTTTCAATTACATACGGTCTTATCTCTGTTTCCATGAACGTCCCCTAAAATAAAATGAGTGAGTGTAGATAAACATTTTGCTAAATCCAGTATCTCCGATAGAAAAAAAGAGGAGGATAGAATAATCTAGGAGGATTAATAAGAGAAAAGATAAGAGATAATCTACCGCTGCGATGCCTTGTGTTGCAGCGGCCTACACTCTTAGGTTCCTTGTGCCATTCGGATGGATCTCTTGGCTCTCCTCTCGGCTTTCTCAGCCCGCTCTTTGCTTGTTTCATTCAACAAGATTAGAAATCTCTTGAAGGATACTTCTTCTTTATAGATCGTATTCCATATCAGTTGCAGGAGCTGTTCATACACAAAGCAGAAGAATCTTATCTTTATATCCTTTGATTTGGATTTGATCCCTGCCTCATCTTGGATCCTGAACCCAGTTTCTATCCCCCATCTCTGCTTGTAAGTCTGGATGAGGTGATCAAGATCTACCTCTTCCAGGTCTGTCGCAAAAGCCCAATCAATATCCCGCTCACTCCTAGGATCGAACACCTGCTTCAGGAATGCGAGCGTGGTGCTCCCCTTTTCCTTCGTTTTGCCTTTACTAAACTTGAACTCGTGGTGGATGGTCTTTTTCTCATCCTTTGCCATCTCTTCCAGTTCTGATTTAACTCGTTTATGACAAATGACGAAATAAAAGTTTAAACAGCTGAATCTTTTCTCATAAATGACCTTAATCTGTGAGAGAGATCGATAAAATAAAAACGAACGAATAAAAAGTTTTAAATATAAGCGTATATGTACATACATGTGCAATGACAAATGAGTCTAAATTTGTTGTGAAATTATTACCAGATGGTTCAATCGAGGTTGAGTGTTCAAACAAGAACGATGCTTTTTCTTTTATTGAAAAATTAAAATATTTATCCGAAGAGGAAAAACAAATTCGTTCAAGGGTAGAGGAAGCAAAAGAGAAAGAAGAAGAAAGAAGAGAAGGAGAATTAAAAAATCATTTCCAACGTATTCCTTCACAGAGAGATCTTGTAACTTACATTGTTAGTAAAGAAAATTTTGAACATTCAATTCCTGAAATTCATCAACACTTTTTTGGTAAGGTTTTTAATCCTGATCCAAACAGTCCTGAAGAAGACTCCTTGTATCGTATAGTATACCAAAGACTTCACAGAGCACAGCAAAAAATAGCGAGAGAATACAATGGAGAATGGTCTATTGATTGGGAAACACCTTTCGGGGAAAAAAAATATAAGGTATTCAGTTTTCAGGTAAAAAAAGTGAAAATCGAATAGGGGGCAAAAAGAATGATTTTCAGTACTCGACTTTCCCCTCTCGAGGGAAGAGAAAGGAGGAATGTCCATCAACTTATAAATTGCTATTTAGGATACAACATGCTTTTGATGCTCGTCTGGTTCACTACAGCCGGTTTCTTACTCTATGTTAATATCTTTTTGGAGAATGGTTTACTGAACTTTTTAAGCAAGGATTTCTCCGGGTTAACTCTGGGAACCACTGGAACCGCTATGCTTGGAATGATATTCCTTCCTCGCGTTAAGAATTATAAAAGGAAAAATGTTTTATTTCATCTAGGAGTTATGTTTTTCAATCTTTCAAATGCTTTTCGTTTTCCCTCACTGATTTTTTTAATCTCGAGAGGAGGTATGGTTCCATCTTTAGCAGGACCTCTGTCCGTCAATTCCGTGATTCTTATTAATGTTGTTGGGATTGGTGTGATTCTGGTTGTGCCGTGTTGTTCAAGCAAGATCGGGGAGAGAGCAAGCTTATTTATTAAATTTGGGAAAAGCAAGGGCATCGCTCTCTATGAAGAGGGAACATGCAAGACTTTTGGATATTTACCTAATGGCCTCTTAAACATCGCAATAGGTCTAATAACCTTTATCCAAACACTATCAAATAAGTTTCTTAGCCCTCTAATCAAGAAGAGAAAATATGTTCTATATGCCTCTCTTCCGTCTTCAGTTTTAAAGGAATTCTTTAGATGTTATTCTGATACGATAAGTATCTCTTTCCACGAGATAACTTTCCCGGCTGTCGATAAGATAACAGCACTTTGCATATCCGGAAAAAAAGAGTTGGTTACGGAAATTAGATACGTAATTAAAGAGAGATTGATGTTTGAAGAGCCAGTTTATCGTTAAAATAAAAATAAAGGTGGTAATGTGACGATATTAGTCTATAACGCCGACATGTCAACTATCAAGATGTTGTTGAGAGGACCTTCGGTCAACCTACAATTTGTGTTTGATGATTTAATAAAAAAAAGGAGGTGATGTAAGTGATAATAATCTACAATGCAGATTGGGAAGAAGAAACATACCCCTAAGAAACTCGAAGAATATTCTTATTTGCAGCATCCGAAAACTATTAAAGTCTGAGAAGGCATTGAACCTGAATGGGAGCAGAGGGAAAAATTAATATCTTCTCCACCATTACTTTCATCCTGGAAGTCAAATGACAAAAAAAGATAACATAAAGGACATCTCGCTTTCAAAAGAGGGGAAGTTGCAAATCCAATGGGCACGACACAACATGCCTGTGCTTGGAAGGATAAAAACAAAATTCGAAAGCCTTAACCCTTTAGATCAAACGAAAATCGGATGCTGCTTACATGTGACAAAAGAAACCGCCGTTCTTATGGAAACTCTAAAAGCAGGGGGAGCTGAAATATTTTTATGCGGGTCTAATCCTCTGTCGACCAACGATGAGATTGCTGCATCGCTGGTCAAAAATAGCATCAATGTCTATGCATGGCATGGGATGAATGAAAAAGAATACAATTCTGCAATAGATTGGGTTGCGAATCAGAATCTTGACATTATAATGGATGATGGAGGGGATCTTACTACGCGTCTTCATCAGAAGCCTCTAAAAAGTTTCTCTGAAGTCACAGCAGGAACAGAAGAGACAACAACGGGCCTGATACGTGATTATGCTCTCGAGAAAGAGGGAATTCTTAGGTTTCCGATGATTGCGGTTAATGATGCTAAAACCAAACATTTTTTTGACAATAGGTATGGAACAGGTCAATCCACTTTGGATGGCGTCATGAGGGCAACATCTCTGCTTCTGGCCGGAAAAGTTATTGTTGTGGCAGGCTATGGATGGTGTGGAAGAGGGATAGCGTTAAGAGCCAAAGGGATGGGAGCTAAGGTTATTGTCACTGAGGTTGATGAAATAAAAGCGTTAGAAGCTTGGATGGATGGATTTCAGGTAGTGCCGATGGAGAAAGCTTGTGTCAATGCTGATTTGATTTTGACGGCAACAGGTAATAAGCATGTTGTTGGTGAAAAAACATTTAAAAAGATAAAAGATGGCTGTGTCTTGGCGAATGCGGGTCATTTTGATGTTGAGGTTGATGTGCGCTATCTCAATAGATTCCGATCCAGAGAGGTTAGACCAAATGTAAAAGAATATCAATTAAATGACAAAAGGGTTTATCTGCTTGCAGAGGGAAGGCTAGTTAATCTAGCTTGTGCAGAGGGCCACCCCCCAGAAGTGATGGATATGAGCTTTGCCAATCAGGCGCTGGTGGCTGAATGGCTAGTCAATCCAAAAACAAAGGGAAAGCTAAAAAACAAGGTTTATCCAGTTCCAGAAGAAATAGATAGAGAGGTAGCAAAAGAGAAACTAGAAGCGGTAGGCATTGAAATCGATAAATTGACCAAGGAGCAATTTGAATACCTTAAATCTTGGGAGTTGGGAACTTAGATTTTCGATGTGAGTCATATTTCTAAGTTATTTTTTCACACATTTAAAAGGGATCAAAGACCAAAATATGCTGAGTGATAAAAAATTTTTAGATAGAAAGTATTAGTATATTGACTACATTAAAGTTTTATCTTATCCTCAGACTACGCAGCATTGAGTAATTGTACCAGCAGCCTCTTTGCCCAACGCGCTTGGTAGCATTGCGCAAAACAAACCGGGTATTGAACCTATGCATCCTGGCAATGCTAAGCATAGACCCGGTATTGAACATATGCATCCTGGCAATGCTAAGCATAGACCTGGTAAAGCAAGTAATTCAGCACATCCAAATCCTGTTGCTCCTTGAGCTAATATTGCTACAACTTCCATTTTTCACCTCCTTTTTACTTTCTACATTACGTACGTGTTATTTCTCCTTTTTAAGCATTTTGGAAAAAAATATTTAAGCCTCTTACGCTAGAGATTGGAGTCGGCAAATTCTTAAATTGTCATATCGTAGAAAAAAGGCTATAGGGGTGATTACAGTTTTCACTTCTGAGAAAGACCGCTGCTTTATAAAATTACCTTTTAGTAAATTCAAACCCCAATGGACCTGACAAATCTTGGACTATTCAAAAGCTGTTTTACCAGCCATACAACAATTTAAACTTCTAAAAAGCTTTACGAACCCTTTAACAAAAAATAGGATAACCTCCATTTTGGCTAAAAATGTTAGAAATAAA
>DUKC01000086.1:0-7596 GCA_013329495.1 Thermoplasmata archaeon | reverse complement strand
GGAATCCGTACAACCATACCCCTAAGAGTGGCGAGTATGACCTCATCTTTTGGCTTAACTCCCTTTATCGCAATGACCTTGCCATTTCGTTCATTGACTACTATCGTTCTTACGCCCTTGCTTCCCCTATGAGTTTTGCGGTATTTTTGGATAGGTGTTCTCTTTCCATAACCATTTTCGGTGATCGTTAGAACATCCATGTCCTTTCCAATTACCATTGATACCACCCTGTCACTCTTATTGAGTTTCATGCCTTTAACTCCATGCGTAGCCCTTGAAAGTGGACGCAACTCTGTTTCGTTAAAATAGGTTGCCTGACCGTTTGAACTTGCAAGCATTATATCCTCATTTCCTTTCGAATAACAAACAGAAACAACTTCGTCGTCTTTCAATCTAATGGCTCTAATTCCATTCACTCTCACGTTTGCAAAGGATGAGAGCGGAGTTTTTTTAACAATCCCTTTTTTGGTCGCAAATATCAAGTACTTATCTAGATCAAACTTGCGAGTAGGCATCATAGCGGTTATCTGATCTGTCCCAAGTTTTGGTAATAAATTTATAATTGGTCTGCCTCTTGCATGTCTGATGCCTTTGGGAATTTGATAGCACTTTAGCCAGTAGACCTTTCCCCTCTTGGTAAAAAACATTATCCAATCGCGATTTAGTGCCATAAATTGCTCTTTTACCCAATCCTCAGCCTTTCGCTTCATGCCTAGAAGACCTTTTCCTCCTCTTCGCTGGACTCTATAGATGGACAAAGGTATTCTTTTGACATAACCCCCATTTGTGATCGTACAAATTACCTCAATATCTGGTATTAACTCTTCAACTCTCAGATCAATCTGATCCTCATCGATTTCAACGATTTCAGTTCTGCGTTTGTCTCCAAATTTTTCTTTAAGATCCAGAAGGTCTCCCTTAATTATTTCTTTTACTTCCGATTCATCCGAGAGAATTCTCTTAAATTCGAGGATTTTTTGATTCAGCTCTTTTTTCTCATCCCTTATTTTTTCAATTTCCAAAGAGGTAAGTTGTTGCAACCTCAAGCCTAGAATTTCGCTGGCTTGAACAGAGGATAAATCAAAAACTTTCATGAGCCCTTCTCTGGCAACTTGGGCATTCTCACTTTTTCTGATTAGCTCAATAACTCTATCTAAATTTTCATTCGCTTTGATCAATCCTTCGACCACGTGCAGTCTTTCTTCGCTCTTTTTCAGGTCAAAAGATGTGGCTTTGGTTATAATTTCTATTCTGTGCTTAATATACTGGTTGAGCATGGCTTTTAGAGAGAATAATCTTGGTTCCCCGTTCACCAATGCCAGATTTATGACTCCAAAAGTTGACTGAAGAAAAGAGTGCTTAAACAATTGGTTTAAGACTATTTGCTCATTCGCATCTCGTTTCAATGAAATAACTATCCTCAATCCCCTTCGATCGGATTCATCTCTCAGATCACTAATTCCTGTCAAATGCTTCTTTTTTACTAGTTCTGCAATATGTTCCAGTAAAGAAGCCTTGTTTACCTGGTATGGCAATTCAGTGACCACGATCCTTTTTCTTTCTCCCTTTTTTTCTGTTTGAGTTTTCGCTCGGATGCGAATCAAGCCCTTGCCGCTGGAATAAGCATCCACGATACCTTTTTTACCCCAAATTATGCCTCCTGTTGGAAAGTCTGGTCCCTTGATTACTTCGATGATCTGTTGAATTGAACTTTCAGGGTTGTCAATCATCAATCTTATCCCGTCAACTATCTCATTCAGGTTGTGGGGCGGCATGTTGGTTACCATCCCAACAGCTATTCCTCCTGACCCATTAACTAGTAAGTTTGGAAGTTTGGCTGGAAGTATTTGGGGCTCCTTTAAAGAATTATCAAAATTTGGCTTCCATCCAACGGTCTCTTTATCCAAATCACAAAGCATCTCACTGGATATTCTCGCCAGTCTTGCTTCGGTGTATCTCATAGCAGCGGGCGGATCTCTGTCTATTGAGCCAAAGTTACCCTGTCCTTCTACCAAAGGATATCTCATCGAAAAGTTCTGGGCCATTCTGACTAATGCATCGTAGATCGCCGTGTCCCCGTGTGGGTGGTATTTCCCCAAACACTCGCCTGTTATCCTAGCAGACTTTTTAAAAGGCTTGTTGTGGTACAGGCTCATCTCTCTCATTGCATACAGGATCCTTCGCTGCACAGGCTTCAAACCATCTCTGATATCTGGAATAGCTCTGGAAGTAATGACACTCATCGAATAGTCGATAAAACTCCTTTGCAATTCCTTTTCAACTGGCTCAGCCAACACCTCAGACGTCAAGGTTTATCACCTCCAAAGCGTGTTGCTGGATGAATTTTTTTCTCGGCTCAACCTTTTCTCCCATAAGTGTTGTAAACAGCTGATCAGCCAAGACAGCATCTTCAATCATTACTCTTTTTATCCTCCTTTGCTTTGGATTCATGGTAGTTTCCCATAATTGATTCGGATTCATTTCTCCTAGACCTTTATATCTCTGGATGTTTACTCCCTTTTGGCCGATCTCTTTCAGTTTTTCTTTTAGTTCTTCTTCATCGTGAAGGTAAAATTCTTCTTTCCCTTTCTTCGCCCTGTATAAAGGAGGCTGGGCGATGTAAACATAGCCTTCTTCAATTAGCTGTTTCATATATCTAAAGAGAAAGGTCAAGAGCAGAATCCGGATATGAGATCCATCGACATCAGAGTCGCACATCAGAACTATCTTTTGATACCTGGCTTTTTTAAGGTTGAATTCGTCTGCTATTCCAGTTCCAACAGCTGTAATCATGGATCGGATCTCAGCATTTCTCAGTATTTTGTCCAGCCTCGCTTTCTCTACGTTCAACACTTTTCCTCTCAGGGGCAAGATCGCCTGGAATTTTCTATCTCTACCCTGCTTTGCACTACCCCCAGCAGAATCCCCTTCAACCAAAAATAATTCGCATTCTTTTGGATCGTTGCTGGAACAGTCCGCAAGCTTTCCTGGAAGGGTTGCTGTTTCCAACAAAGATTTTCTCCTTGTAATTTCCCTAGCCTTTCTTGCAGCCTCCCTTGCATGAGATGCTTCAATACATTTGGTAATTATTTGCTTAGCAACCTGAGGATTTTCTAGCAGAAACTCTGAAAGTTTTTCATTAACAACTGATTCCACTATTCCTTTTACTTTAGAATTTCCAAGTTTCATCTTTGTCTGCCCTTCAAACATAGGATTTGGAATTTTACATGCGATGACCGCCGTGAGTCCTTCCCTAACATCTTCTCCTTCTAAGAATTCGTCTCCCTTCAAAAAACCAAATTTCTTGGAATAATCGTTCAAGGTTCTAGTGAGTGCCGACTTAAAACCAGATAGATGAGTTCCTCCTTCTCTAGTGTTTATGTTGTTTACAAAGGTTAGAATGTTTTCTCTGTAAGTATCATTGAACTGCAAAGCAATTTCTATTTGGGTAGTCCCTACTACTTTTGACAGACAGATCGTTTCTTCATGCAACACGGTCTTATTAAGGTTAAGAAACTTCACAAACTCGGCGATTCCTCCTTCGTAACAAAAACTGTCCTTTTTTTTACTCCGTTCATCAGATATGCTTATCTCAAGCCCCTGGTTGAGGTAAGCAAGATCTCTTAACTTTCTCAGGATCGTTTCATAATTAAAGTCAATTATCTCAAATATTTCTTTGTCTGGCTTAAACGTAACTCTAGTCCCTGTTCCCTTAGCAGGGCCGATTTCTTTAAGGGGAGCTAAAGGTTTCCCTCTCAAATAACGCTGATAGTACTCTTTGTCCTTTCTTTTTACCCTGACTTCAAGCCATTCGGATAGCGCATTTACGCAAGACACTCCCACTCCATGGAGCCCCCCCGAAACTTTGTATATTGACGAATCAAATTTGCCCCCGGCGTGCAGGGCAGTCATAACTATTTCCACTCCAGTTTTGCCATATTTGGGGTGAGGTTCAACTGGAATGCCCCTCCCATTGTCTGTAACTGTAATGGAACCCTCTTTGTTAATCATAACAGCCATTTTATCGCAGAATCCTGCCATTGCCTCATCAACGGCATTATCTACCACCTCAAGGACCAAATGCTGCAGTCCCTGTTGATCCACTGAACCAACATACATTGCGGGGTGCTTCCTTACCGCTTCCAAACCCTCTAGAACTTTTATGCTCTCACTTGTGTATTTTGTCCTATCTTCCATTTTTAGAGCGGCTCCCAATCGTCACCAATAAGATATTAATTTGGAATACAAAAACCTTGGTATTTAACAGGCAATTTTATTGCATAAATACCCCCCTTAATAATTTTATAGAATGCAGAAAAATCAGCTACACAAGTTTAGAAGTTTTGAGCCTATGAAGGGAATTGCCTGTTTGGTTTTTAGCAAATTTTCGATCCAGCTCTCACTCTCGAACTGGTTTTAATTTTTCCTTCTTTAGTCCTCAGAGCTTTTCCCTCTAACATGACCAATCCTTTGTCATCGATAGTCAGTTCAACCTGCTGGAAATCCTGAATCCCTAAAAGTGTTTTTGGTTGTGGCATAATGCCATCAACGGTTATTTGATCCCCAGGTTGTCCCTTTCCATCGAGAGTTAAAAAAGATACCTTCTCGCCGTCCTGAGCCGCCAGCATCATACCCTCAGATTGATATCCTCTAAGCTTTCTCGGTTCGAGATTAGTGAGCACAACTATCCATTGGTTTAGCAACTGCTCTCTTGAGTAATAAGGTTTTAAACCTGCAATGAGCTGCCTTTGTCCCAACATTCCTAGATCTGCGGTCACGATCCACAGCTTATCTGCATTTGGATGGGCCTCCACAGAAACAATTTTTGCAAGCCGGAGGTCTAAATTTCCAAAAGGATGCTCGAAAATGGCACAAAAGTCAAGTTTTTTGAATAAGATTTTTGGTTTTCGAAGTTTTTGTCCGGGACTAATTTCCGTTAATGCTTCATTCCAACGGTGTTGACCTATATTTCCCTCGTAGCCGATTAGTTTCCATATCTTCTCAGAGGTAAATGGAAGGTAAGGTTCAAGCATTATTGATATTGCTTTAGTTAGCCTGAGCGTGCAATAAAGCACCGTACCACATCTCTCCCTATCGCTTTTGATTAGCTTCCATGGAGATGCTTGGTCGAAATATTTGTTGCCAGTCTGAGCAAGATCCATTATTGATTTCAGTCCTCTCTTGAAATGACAATTTTGTATAAAATCTCCCACTTCTTTAAATGTGACATCAATTCTTTCCAGCAACTCTTCATCTTGCTTTATGAGGGGACCAGGCCTGGGAACCGATCCAAAATTCTTGTGAGTAAAGGTAAGAATTCTATGAATGAGGTTTCCTAGGTTTCCAACCAATTCGCTGTTGTTGTATCCAATAAATTTATAGGGTTTACACTCACTATCCTTTGTTTCAGGCATGGTGACCGTAAGACAATAGCGTAAAACATCTGGATTAAGTGCTGATAAACAGTCCTGCACCCATATGCACACCCCGGTGCTCTTAGAAAATTGATCTTTTCCCAACTTTAGGAATTCATTTGCTGAAATCTGATAAGGCAAATTTAAACCCCCGTACCCCATAAGCATAGCTGGCCAAATTATCGAATGAAACGGAATGTTATCCTTTGCTATGAAATAATAATGTTTTACTCTTTCATCCTTCCAAAACTCTTTCCAAAGATTTTTATCTCCCCTAATTTTGGCCCACTCAATCGATGCTGAGAGATAACCAGTCACAGCATCAAACCAAACATATATTGTTTTGTCTTCAAATCCGTCGACAGGGACAGGTATTCCCCAAGAAAGATCCCGGGATATCGCCCTGTCTCTGAGTCCGTTTGCCAGCCATTTTTTTGTGAATTTTCGAACACTTGCTCTCCAATGATTGTTTTTTTCCACCCACTCTGACAGTCGATCCGTAAATGCAGAAAGTTTTAAAAAAAGATGCTCGCTCTCTCTGATTTTGGGAATGCTACCACATATCTTGCATCTTGGATCAGTCAGATTTACTGGATCCAACGTTTTTCCACATTCGTCGCATTGATCGCCTTTGGCGTTTTTGTTTCCACAAAATGGGCATGTTCCCTCGACATATCTGTCAGGAAGATACCTTTTACAGACTGGGCAATAAAGAACCTGCACTTTTTTTGGGTATATATATCCATTATCGTACAGCGTCCTAAACAGGCCTTGAACTACTCTTGTATGGTTTTCTGTGGTAGTTTTTGTAAAAAGATCAAAGCTAATTCCTAATCTTTTGAGATCTTTAACATGGATCTTATGATAGTACTCTGCTATTTCTTCCGGGATTTTGCCTTTCTTTTCTGCAGTAATCGTTATTGGGGTACCATGTTGATCTGAGCCTGACACCATCAAAACTTCATTTCCTTTTATCCGATTAAATCTCGCAAATATATCTGCAGGCAGGTAAGCACCACACATATGACCAAGATGTAACGGACCATTAGCGTATGGCCAGGCTACTCCTATGTAAATTTTTTCCATGAAAAAAAGGAATGGTGTTGATGCATTTAAAATTAATTGTCCGAGAGTTTTAAGGATGTTCTTAACAGAAGTGAAGAAGCAAGGATAAAGGCACTTTTTAACCCGCTATTTGCAGTACCCCATAACCAACCGCATCTCCAATGAAATAACTTATTACCAGGCCTATTAAAAGGAAAACAGTGTACGGCAACTCAGCCGTTATCCACACCTCATTTTTTCCCTTTGAGGCAAGTTCTTTTAGAACTTCATTCTTGTCTTTGTTTCTTGAAAGTGCAATCTTTCTTTTTCCTGCCTCCACCGATTCAATTGGCCAAACGAAAGACTCGTTTGCTTTTTCGAAGGGAACTTTATATCCAAAAAACAGATAAGGAAATTCTCGATTGCCCTTAACCACATTGTATAAACAAAACACTATCATCAATGGAATAACCAATAAAATTGAGTTAATAAAAACCGCGAAGGGAAACGGCAAAACTGAAGAAAAAACAGGATAAGTTCCAAGTTGCGGCCAAAGTGGCACAGCCAACGAAAGAGCCATGAGTGCTTTTGCATCAGCACCCGCTAGCATTCCAAGATAAAAGAACAAATAAGCAAAACCGCACATTAAAGGGATTCCTAACAGATTGATTAAACCTATTTGGTCTAAGAAAAGCTGTATTAGCAGGATCGTTATTCCTGCCATCGAGAGTCCTATCCATATCCAGTTTTTTATTTCTCTGGTTTTTATATCTGTATATGAAGCCAGGGATAGAAAGAGGATGCACACAGCTAACCGTGCAATTGAGTAAATCATACCTCCTCTTTCGTTAAGACTTTAATTGTGTGTGGAATTTTAAGCGGTGTGCTCTTCTTAACCCCAACTATTGTTTTAACGTTCTGCTGATTTGCCACGTCTATCAGACGTTGTGTAATTATCCCATCAAAGATCACAGCGTCGACATTGCTGGTGTTTTTTAAAGTTGCAACAAGATCATGCACCGGAACATCCGTTCTCATCTTTTTACTATTCTTATCCAAGAGGACAAAGGTAAAAGACTTGTTTATTTCATTCATAATCTGGCTGTACATCTTGTTTTTCTCGATGCCCTCTGTTTTT
>DUKC01000054.1 GCA_013329495.1 Thermoplasmata archaeon | reverse complement strand
CCTGTATTTGTAGCTTTGAAGTTCCATACTATATATATAGAATGTAAGTATATAAACTTTATGCATTCATCCTATGAATAAATTCATGGGCTTTCTTGCATTGATTTGTAAAATCAGATCTTAGTTCATTCAGAACTTGTGGGCAACCTACTTTCCGCTTACCTAAATTTGTTAGGCTTTCAAACTATTTCTCCCTAACCTTCCTTTATCAACAAGGCGTGGAAACGATTCTAAACAATTTCCATCTGAGACAGCTTTTCAGGCAGATAGGTTTTTGTCACATAATTCAGACCATATTTTGCCAATGCTTGTTGTTCCGATTTCTTGCCTATCTCCAGCTGAAGTTTGATCTCTTCCTTCCAAAAATCATCCTTGAATCGTGGATCATTGAGTTCCGAATCCAAGGCTTTTATGTCCTCCTTTGTTAGTTTGTCTGTTGGGAGGTCATAGTTTACTATATCCGACGGAGTCACCCCCAGAAATTGAGAGGAGGGGGTAGCCAAGTATTGTGAAATGTGAGCAGTTTTTATTGCCCCGTAAGCGATAGAAGCAAAGATACGATAAGACCAAGGGTCAGAATCGGTAAACACAATAACGGGGATCGATAACTCTTCATTCACTCTCTTGATGAATCTCCTCGTTGATCTTGCAGGTTGTCCCTTAAGATGCACCAAAATTGCTCTCTCCTTTTCGTCAAAACCATTCTCGACCAGTCTATCGAACATACCTCCAGTTTCTATTGCTAAAATAAAATCCGCATCCGCAGATTTGAGCTTGATTTTGTCCTTGTCGACTTGATACGGTATCTGGTAACCCGCATCTCCCACATCATTCTGGCAATGAATCTTTCTTAATTCCCCGCTTCGCGTCCTCTCCTCCACCGTGAGATTTCCTATCACGCTCGCCCCATTTTCTTCAGGTCTAAGCTTGAATTCTTCTCTCATGCATTTGGTCAGGATCTCCAGGTCCTCCGCAAGCATGTCTGATTCTTGTTGGTGTGAAAATTTGGCTTTTCCCCAACCCTCAGAGATGTAATACAATTCTCTCAGGGTGGACGATTTCTTTTGTTCGAGCATTTGTTTGATAAAATCTACCATGTAAAGAGTTCGCAGGAGCATCAGAGCTCCCCCCAGAGATTTTGCGCTCCTCTCTATGGCCTGTTTGCCATATCTCCACACATGGTAGAACTCATCAAACTCTATGTTTGACTTTGTTCGAGCAATAAACTCTAAAGAAGGCACTCTTGATTTTGTAAAGTCGTCGTAAGTTTTGGCAGCAATCTTATGCAGTTCTGAAACAACTTTTTCCATGATTCCTTTAAATGATCTTTTGTTTATTAAACTTTTTTCTCAGGGACTCCCGCGCTTTCCATAGAAACATGTTGAAGAACACAAACCGACGGACTCTAAGACCTCGCAACGGAGAGGTCATGAACGCTGTTAATTTCAGTTGGCTCTAAATCAAAAATCTCTAGTGGGCCGATAGAAAGAGACTAGTGTCCCCCCTCCCATTTCTCTGCACCGACAACATGAACGAGATCTATGCCCTTAATGTATATCTCACTCTCGTCAAAATCATACTTTTCGAGCCCTCTGAGTTCAAACGTTATTTCCGTTGACTTGGCAGAAGGCAAACGATCCAGCTTCCATCCCATCCACTCTGGCGCAGTCCAAGTTGGTTTTGGGTTTGCGCTGAACAGTTTAGCGTGCTTGGGAATTATTGTGTACACGCTGAAACTCTTGTCTGCTTGCATCCAATTTTGAATCTTTATCCCGCAGATCGTTGCTACCCCCACCCCCTTTTGTTCGTGGGAGACCTTCCCATCAATATAGACAACATTCATGATCTGGGTGATAATCCTGTCAATGTTGGGAACAGGTTTTTGAACAAGGGCCGAAGACTTTTTTGCAATCTCTGGCAAAATCTGGGTTATTAGATCCAATTTCTCCTGAGCCTTAGCTCTCTTCTCTCTCTTCTTCAGGTACCTGTTCAGATACCTCCCACACTCCTGCAGCGCAAGCTTCATCTCCTGTATAAGCTCAGGAATCGGGGCTATCGCTTCTTTCGACTCAGACGTAAAGGGAACGTTGGTAGATGCGACGTGAAGCATTATTATTGCGGGTCCTGTGGGAACTCCTCTTTTGCCTGGCTGCTGAAGGCCGTATCTCTGCCAGTCGGTCTCCGCAACGGCTTGGGTCATAGTGCACCCTCCCTGCTGATAGAGCAAAGGCACCCTGTTGGCAAATCTTAGGACCCTCACCTGTTCATCACCCGGCAGTTTCCCTCCATAAACCAGGCCCGCTTCAACTTGGAATGGATTGCCGCTCCATACCAGAGGTGGGCGGGTCGCCGCCTTGATAAACTCAGGAGAAATCGTTTGCATCTCATTCTTCAAACTCCTCTTTATGCTCTCCTCACCGATCGGAGACAGGCAGTTTGTCGGAGGCGGCATAATTTTGACTTTTTTAAACGCATCAATTAGCCTTTCTCCCTCCTTATACCGCAGCTTTTTTGGGTCAAAATTATTAGGCAGACCAGTTGCTTTTAGCAATTGATTGGCCGTGTGCTCTCCCACCGAAGAAAACTCTTCCTTGAGAAAAGATTTCAGTTGTTTGCAGGATGTGCTCTTCGCTATCTTTATAACCCTTCCTATCTCGACGCCGTATGGGTGCGGCTTTATTTCTATCGGCTCCTTTGGCAATTGCTGGGTTATCCTCTCAAATTTGTGTTGTTTGCCCTCCGGATCTTCAAACAGTATGGCGGCGTGAGGATTAATCATGGAGGCGTCTCTCAAGTATTCGAGCGCAGACTGTCTCCCTCTCGTGTATCTGCCTGCGATCGTCAGTCTTATCTTAGTCCCGTGAGGCTTTTCCCAGTGTCTTAGCTCTTCTTTCGTTATTTCAGGCAGATTCTTTTTTGTGTCTATGTTCACCTCACAGAAGTGCGCCGGATACCCCTCTCCTATCTTTGACTCGATCTGAGCCGCCTTGCCTGTGGTCAGCTGTGCGTATAGCACGCAGGCTGAAATTCCTATGCCCTGCTGTCCTCTTGATTGAAGAATCGAATAAAACCTTGAACCGTAAAGCAGTTTCCCAAATATGGGGGGAATCTGCCTTTTTTCAACTCCTGGACCATTATCCTCTACGGTTATCTCAAACTCATCACGCTTTCCTGAATTCTGAATCTTAACCCTGATGTCTGGTAGGATGCTCGCTTCTTCGCACGCATCCAGGGAGTTGTCGACGGCTTCCTTTACGCACGTGACGAGCGCTCGGGTAGGTGAATCAAAGCCGAGCAAGTGTTTGTTCCGCTCAAAGAATTCTGCCACCGAGATTTCCTTTTGTCGCTTAGATAATTCGTAGGCTATGGGCTCTTTCATTTTTCCTTTTTATTAAGTATCCGCATCTTGGTTTTATTTTTTTGCTTCAGA